>DAOVFE010000090.1 GCA_030673085.1 Anaerolineales bacterium
GGCGATAGTCCTGAGCGAATATTTAAACAAAACCCGCACCCGAAGGGGCAAAATTCCCGCAATGGGGGATGTCCCTAAAGGACATCCCTAAAGGAATTTTGAGGGTTTTGTCATTTACTGAACGCACTGAAAAAAGCCCAAATGCGAGAAAGGCATTTTGGCTACTGGTGGATGCTTTTTTCAGTAGACTCTTTATTATGAAAACGAATTCTATTAAGCCGAAGCCATTCCCTGGCTAGCGTCGATCGCCGCCAGGTTTTTTTCGGTAAACTCCTTACGTAGCGAAGCTGCTGCACACAGTGCTTCAAGAGGAAAGATCTTGGTATTTCGAAGAAGCTCCGCCAGTGCCATGATTGCCCAATACTGTTTACGCTTTGCCCAAACGCCGGATTTAGTGAAATTAACGATTACAACCCGAGCGTTGGTCTTCACAGGCATCAAGTCGGCGTGAACGTATAGGGTATCGGCTTCGGTCATGCGTTCGATTTGAGGGCGAACTTTGCTTAGGCCCTCAGGGAAAAGCGCCAAGACAATATTGGGTTTGTCGATCCCAGTGTATAGGATTTCATCCGGGCTCAGGATTATTTCGGAGACTGAATGCCCAGATTGAACGGTAATAGGATAATCATGCCGCTGGGAAGCCCAGATGCCAGAGAGAATAGCAGCCTGGCAGAATGCATTCGCCGCCGAGCCAATCTTGGCTCCTGCGGCGCCGGCGATTACCAATTGTCTCCGGCTGACGATGTCGCTTTTAAATTTTGGAATCAGAGGGTGAGAGTGCATCAGAGGATGGTCGATTTGGGTGGCGGTGGCTTGGCGGTATGCAAGGCTATATTCTGGCCGTTCCTCCTGGTGGATAATGCCCTTTTGGAATTTCAACGTAGCCATCGTCTCAAGTAGAGACTTTTTATTAAAACGGTTCTTTGGAGCAAAGTAGGAAGTACACAATTCCCAGATATCAATTAGCGAGAAGCCATCGATTTGGATTGCCTGAGCGATAAGGTCGGATAAGCCAACGTCATAGACCGTTGTACGGGCGACGAAACTGGCGCCGTTGATAGCGACCGATGAGCAGATGTCCATCGGTCGCTCAAGTTGTCCATAAGGGGTGGTAGCTGTAATCGCTCCAGACGGTGTGGTAATGGAGTGTTCGCCGCCCGTCATGCCGTAATTCATGTTGTTAAAGACCAATACCGTTATGCCAATATTGCGCCGGGCAGCATTGATCAGGTGATGGCCACCAATTCCACAGCCCCCATCGCCAATCAAAACAATTGGTTTAAGCTCGGGATTGGCAAGCTTGATGCCGGTGGCGTAGGTGGTAGAGCGACCGTGCAGCCCGTGAAAAGCATTGGTTGTGAAGAACTTATCTGAAAGGCCGCAGCAGCCAATATCCGAGATAACTACCACCTTGTGCGGGTCGATCTGCAGTTTCAGCAGAGCCTGGTTTAAATGGTCGAGGATAATGCTATGTCCGCAGCCAGGGCAGAAGGGATAGGGCAGGGCGGCTTGGTTGAGGTAAGTGTTTGGGGATTTTGCGATCACAGCAAACCTCCACGATCTAGAATCTCAACTGGTGAGATCAACTCGCCATCGATCCGATTGACCCCAATAACTTCCTGGTCTTCATGCGCCAGCCGTTCAATCTCGCGTCGATACTGGCCCATATTAAGCTCAGCTACTACTATTCTTTTTACTGTACTCATGACCGTTCGCAGCGCTTCTTCAGGGACGGGCCAAAGGGAGTAGATCGTTGCCGCTGAGACTCTCTTTCCCTGCTTGCGAGCCAATTTAATCGCCGAATCCATTGATCGTGCAGTAATTCCATAGCTGATGAAAAGCGTCTTGGCGCCATCTTGAAGGTCAATTTTGATCTGAACGATTTCGTTTAAATGAGCATTGACTTTAGCTTCCAGGTGCTGGTTAAGGCGCCGAATTACCTGAGGGTCTTTTGAAAGGTAACCTCGCTCATCATGGGTAGAGGTGGTAAAGCGTACGATTTGTGGTCCGCCAAAATGGGCCATGAGGGGAATATCTGCCAACTCATCGACGTGATACGGCTCGAATGGCTCATTACCGCGTGCCAGCCTACGATCCCTAACGGGAACCTCTTCGTAGGATTCCAGATCGACAGTCTGGCTGGCTGCAACCGTTTCCTTATCGGTGGCCAGAATTACGGGCAGGCGGAATCGTTCTGCCAGATCGAAGGCTTTGCGGGTTAAATTATAGCAGTCGGAAACGCTGGTTGGGCAAAGGACGATCAGAGGATATCCTCCCGATGTTCCCCAGCGCAGGAATTGGATATCGCCCTGGGCAGTGGTCGTTGCTGCACCTGTGGCCGGCCCCATCCGCTGGCAATCAACAATTACCATCGGGACCTCACCCATAATTGCGAGGCCAATGTTTTCACTGTATAGGCTGATGCCGGGACCGCTGGTTGCGGTCAATGCTCGAGCGCCGGCCATTGTGGCGCCGATGCAAAATCCCATGGCCGCGATCTCGTCCTCAGCCTGAATGGCAACACCACTTACCTTAGGAAGCTCTCGAGCCATGTGGAGCAGAATAGGAGTCGCGGGGGTAATGGGATAACCGGCGAAGAAAGTGCAGCCGGCATCGATTGCCCCCCGTGCAATTGCCTCGGCTCCATTAATAAACTCGCGCACATTTTATCCTTTCAGAGTGGACTTGATTTGAAATTGGCTAATATGTCTATTCATAATATACCAACGGTCAGATTGAAAACATGCAGCTATCATGAGAATGTGGAAAAATATATTTCCCCAAAAAAGAATGTAGTATATCTGGGGTGGAAGCGGAGCTTCCACCCCATATATACTCTCCCTTAGGCAAGCTATTTTTACTTTTTCAACACTCTCTATCATACTACTTTATAAGCGACCTGACATAAAAAGTGAGATTTGAGGATGATTAAGGTTCTAATCTGAACTAATACTATGACTCTCGCTCGAGCGGACTTGGGGTACTATGACATTTTGGATATCGATAGACTATTCCCTGCTACTCGCCGGACGGAATGTAGCTCTTCATGGCAGAAGGTTTGCAGCTGTATTTGCTGCTTGCGGATTGTAATGACGGGAGCCATCCATGCCGGGGAGGACAGCCAGAGCCTATTCAACTTTTTCAATCCAATGATAGATAAATTGGTCTGCGAAATACCCCGTGAACATCACAAGCTTATCGGCGTGCTCGCTATCACCCAGCGGGAATGGTTGAGACCACTTGTATCCTCTTTCATAATCCAATACGATCCAGCCTTCCGGATAGGTTTCGATGGCATCAAAAATCACTTGCTCTGCATCTGGCTGATCGTACCAGTAATGGATTATTCGACCAACTTTTACCCCTCCTTCCCATTGAATGTAACGGTCAATGAAAGTTGTTGTAATAAGGACGTCATCCTTATTTAAATATGTTTCGAGATATTCATAGGCGGGGGCAACGTTTGAGATATATGCGTATGTAATCGGCGAATAACCGAATTGGTCCTGCAAATGAGAGGACGTTATATGCGGAATATTCAAGAATAACAGCAGGACTACGATCCATGCGATCGACCTGTTCTTGAGGAGTGTCTGTAGGATTATGTATGCCACATACAGCCCTGCCGCCATGATCGCGACGTGCCAGATTTGGATTGGAATTGCATAGCGCACTTTGTTCCCTCTTACTTGAAAGAGCGCAAATGCGGCCTGCGCGATCAGGTAGTTCGTGACGATGAAGGGCAAGCTAAATTGATGCTTATTTAGAAAAGGTATGATCAACAATGCCAGAACAAGGACAGTGATGGAGAAAAGTGGGCAATTATAATTACATTGTTGTATTGGGTTGCCATAAAAGAGGGGGAGAAAGAAATCGTTGACCCCTTTAATTGAAAAATTATAGGTGTCGCCTTCGAAAAGCGTAATATTGCTCAGTATGAGTACCCCCGCCGCGAGAAAGATTGCACCCAGCCAGAGATTACTCCTGTTTCGCCAATCGAATTTCCTCGCTAACACAAGCACAAATGCCAGATAGAGCATTATGATGACCTTGAACGTAGAGAGTGGGTCTATTATCACCACGTAGTAGATGACAAATCCCAAAATGCATACGTAGAAAATGACCTTCGGGCAAAGCAGCTTGCGGTAGTCTCTGATCAGGACGAAAGCGTCGGGGAAGGCCTCATAGAGTTTGACCATCATAAAAGCCACTAGGTAGAAATAGAACGCCATATAAGCGTATTCACGTACCATCTGTGATGTACTAATCATCAACGGATTAAGCATATGCAGCCCAACTGCTAGGACCGCAATCGGTTTATTGATCCGTTTTGTCAACAGATACAAGGGTATCACGGCCAAGACATTGAAGAGAACCCCAGCCATTCGTGCCGCCCATAGGCTCTTTCCAAGCAGCCGCATACTTAAAACGGCGGGGAATGTAACCGTGTAAAGGCAGCGGTGATAGTCTACATGGTTGAAAGCCTCACCTTGATAAATCGCCTTCGCCGCGACTAGATGAAAGGTTTCATCGGAGTGCAGAAAGGGCAAGTCGAGATTACACATTCGAAGCGCTAATCCAGCGCCAATGAATACCACAAGGGAAAGCGATACTACCCACTCTTCACGGCGGAATGAGGCAATAAACTGTCCCAGAAGGGGAACACTCGCCAGTTTTGGGTAGCGTTTAGCAATATGGGCGTTTCGTACAGCCACAGCTTGCTCATCCTTTATGCGTTTTTTCTCTATTAAACCAAGCAGCCATTTCCGAAAGACGTTCAAATCCCGGCGTGCCAGAAAGGCCAGCATCACTGTTATTACCAATAGAGTATTGTCAGCTAGCTTCATGAAGGGCTGGAGGTGCCGGACTTCAGGCACGCCCAGCCATATGTCCTCAAGATATAAACGTAGAAATGGCTGGGCGAAGAAGTAGTTGCTAGCGCAAAATATAAATAGATACGTAATCTTGCTTGCACCCTTCCAACGGTCCTCCAGAAATATCTGGAGGATACTCACCAAGAGGAACACTTCCTCCAACAAGAAGATAAATTTATGGATATCGGTGAATTCGATATGTGGAATAAAAAATATCCAATCGGGTGAAACCAGATAGATTATAGATAGCGCGATCAAAAGCGCTGACGCCCATCGCATCGATGGTGCGTGCCTGATAAAAAGTTCTTTCAAACGAGCCTTCATGCTCTATTTCACCTTTCGCCCCAACTATGGAACAGCATCAAAGATATGATTAACGGACTCTATTTTACAGTATTCTATCTAATAGTCTGAAGCCCTATCTGTATTCCATATACTGGCGGGATGTGAAAGCATCGTATAGCGAGAGAATCGAGTTGCGAATAATGGGTTGTGGAAATCTTGTTCTGATTATAGACTAGTAATGTCTGAGCAAGTTTGTCTTGATTGAGGGGGCGATTTAGTTTAGAGGCAGGGTAAGTAATTGCCCCAACTAGAATTGGGATTGTTGCCATTTGATACAATCGCCCTATGCGCATGCATGATTATGCCCGAGGATCATCAGAAATCCATCAAAACGGCGAGAAAGAATAAGCCAACTGAAAAGCAAGAGAGCGTTGAAAAAGAGAGGAATCATGGGCAAATATATTTTTCGACACCCTCAAGCAAAGCGTTAGATTGTCGTGCTAAGGCAAAAGCGAAATGCCAAAGAAACTAAGAATCCTGATCGTTGAAAAAGATAAGGCCGACAGGACGGTAATAAAGCAATTCATAAAGCATGAGGGTCTTCCATATGAGTATAAGTTCGCCGTGTCTGTAGCAGAGGCGAGGAAGATGCTGGCTGTGAGCCGATTTGACGCCGTACTTATCGATTATATGCTAGATGATGGTAACGCATTCGATATGGTTGAAGAAATTGAAGAGGTTCCGATTGTCATGATAACAGCAAGCGGTGACGAAGAGGTCGCTGCGAAGGCAATGAAAGCCGGGGTTTCTGATTACCTGATTAAAGACCCGGAAGGCAATTACTTGAAGAGTCTGCCGACCGCTGTAGAAAATGCAATAAGCCGCAGACGGGCCGAGGAGGAACTGAGGCGATATCGGGAACAGCTTGAAGAGTTGGTAGAAGAGCGTACAGCCGAGCTGATTAAGGCGAACGAGCAGCTTCGGGAAGAAGTCGCTGAGCGCAAGCGGGCCGAGGAGGAAAACCTTCGCCGGGCGATTCATCAGGAGACTCTCAATGCTGTCATAACCGCCGCGTCAATAGCTCCCGATCTGCCGGAATTGCTAGAGAGTGCACTGCGCCTTACTCTAAAGGCACTTAAGCTAGAAAAGGGTGGCATATGGGCGATAGGGAAATATGCCATTCAAGGCTTCTCATCCGAAGCTGGATCATTAATTAATCAGTTTTCACAGCTTGCCGAAACGGAACTTCTGAGTGCTACTGGTTCTACAGTGGTTAAGGATTGGCGAGAAGTGCCGCAAGGAGATCCACTATCAGCGTTTACTCCATTGGCTACACAATTCGCGGTCCGCGCTTCAATAACTGCGCCGATTGTAGCTCAAAGACAGCGTATCGGAGGATTGAGCATTTCTTCATCAGAGCAGCGACACTGGTCACCCGAAGAGGTCGATTTGGTGAGTGCTATTGGCCGGCAGTTGGGCAGTGCAGTAGAAAGGCTGCGGCTGCTGGAAGAAATTCAAGAACAGGCAAGCCGAATGCAACAGATCATGAACACCATATCGGCGGGTGTGATTCTGCTCGATACAAAAGGGAGCATTCTTGTGGCCAATCCGGCCGCGCATGATTTCTTGGCTGCGGTGATGCCGCCGGGAAAGCGAAAAGTGGGAGAGGTAGCATCTTTGTTTGAAAGCTTATTAGCGGATGCGACTATAAAACCGTCGCCCCTTAAGTTGAGACATGAAATAAGAACAGCAGGCCAGCCTTATCGAATCTTTGAAGTAAGCGCGCAACCAATGGGAACAGGCACCGATGCAGGCGGCTGGGTTCTATTGGTATACGATGTTACTCAGGAAAGAGAGATCCAACAGCGAATGCAACAGCATGAACGACT
>DAOVFE010000425.1 GCA_030673085.1 Anaerolineales bacterium
CGGACTGCTCAATAATTTGCCGGTTGACGCGGCACGGCAGCTTGGCGCTGATGTTGTTATCGCGGTTGATGTTGAGCCCGGACCCGATGAGCAGCCCGGTGGCTGGATCGGTGGATATCACTGGATACCTGAAGGTTTGAATCGGACGTTGTCCATTCTGGAGGAATCTATCAGCTTAGTAGCAAGTGTCATTCAAGATGATAAACTTCGTCAGTATCCGCCCGACGTTCTGATTCGTCCTCGAATACCGTCGGGGGTAAATATCCTGATGGGCTATGGGCGAGTGGCCGAATTGGTAGCGGTTGGAGAATGTGCTGTTGAGGAGGCTCTTCCTGAGATCAAGCGCCTCCTGCGCCAGCGTCAGATTTTGCATCCGCTCCTCGAAGGCGAACCGCAAGATCGCTTAGCTGAATCTCGTGACAAACCAATAATCATGGAGAGTGACAATAATCCAAATGCCATATCCGAATGAGAGTTTTGCATTTCAGATGTTTGATATTTACTTGGCTATCGCAAGGACACCTGCGAGCATCTCAAACGAGGGTTTGGTCTCGCCATTGGCCAATAAAGGTTATTGATGTGATAGCTATGCATGCATATGGATTCGATAGCTGTCGAGCGGAATTGTGCGGCATATATATCATGATCAGCACGATGTTTTAGACGGTTTGCTCTATTCTGGGCCTCATCATGGCGATCTCAGATTGATGACCGATTAAGTGTTTATTGTTTAAGCCAGCGGTGAGACTTTGTGAACAAGCGGCGATGGACAGATCGAAAATGAGCAATTGAATGTAACGGTACTTATCCTAATTAAAACGTGGAATGAAAAATGACAAAGACATCAATAATCCCAGAAAAAGCATCCTGCACAGCCGTTGTATGTGCTTATAACGAAGAGAAAAACCTCGCGGGGGTCCTCAATACGCTTCTGCAATCCCGCCAAATTGATGAAGTGGTTGTGGTGAATGATGGGTCTACAGATCGGACTCACGTAGTAGTGAGTGATTTCGACGGCCACAGGAAGGTGCGATCCATTTCCTTTCCTGACAACCATGGCAAGGGGTATGCTATGGCAGAAGGAGTAATAAATGCTCGGGGGAAGATCATCGTCTTTATAGATGCCGACCTCCTCGACCTGAGCACTGCGCACATTGAACAAATTCTGACTCCCTTGCTGAATGAAGAAGTCGAAATGGCGATCGGGTATCCAAGTCGAGTGTTATTTAAGAAAGATATGGTTAATCTTCTTCGTCCACTTTCTGGAGAACGGGCTGTTTTTCGCGAAGATATCCTTCCGCTAGTAGATCAAATAAGGGATTCGCGCTATGGGGTGGAGACGCTAATCAACATTTACTATCGCAAGGAAAAGAAGCGTGTTTGCTATATCCCGTTGTATGGCTTGTTTCATCCTATCAAGCTGGAAAAAACCGGTCCAATGGAAGCATTTGGAATGTACAGCCGCGAGGCCCTTCAAATTACTCAGGCAGTGGCGCGCCATCATCCGATGGTTATAGCGGCATTAATGCCTAATATTAGAGGGGATAGACAATTCTGGGAGGATGTTGGCAATCGTCTGAGCGGGGATCTACTAGACTCGCGTCTCTGGCGCGCCTGTATCGATCCGAGAGGAACCATAATTCAATGGCGAGAACCATTGCAGCGTAGAATAGCCATCGCTCGGCAGAAGGGAAAGGAGTGTGAGCAACACGCTAACCCGGATAGTGTATAGAACATTAGATTCTTTTTTGGGGGGTTCTCAACCAGGTAATCCGATGCTTCAAGCAGTATGAAATGTCTCGTTATTATTAATGAGTCCATTAAAAAAAGCATCCAACAGTAGAGAAAGAGGGTATATATGGGGTGTGGGCGAAGCCCA
>DAOVFE010000072.1 GCA_030673085.1 Anaerolineales bacterium
GCTTCTAGAGCGGCACAGTGATCATAGCCAATCATTGGGCCATATGGGGGGCAATCTTGATCTTCGAGATGGCTGTAACTCTGGCGGATGAGTGCACGGTCGTATGCGCGTGCATACGCCAGGCGTTCCAGCTCGCCGGAGATTTCATCCAGAACGACGACCATACGATCATATTGCAGATCATAAATTGCCCCTATACTTTCCAAGTAAAGATCGGCATATCGACCTTGAAGGTCATAATCTGGTTCGACCAAGCCCAGGAGAACTAAGGTATTAACGTCATCGCCGGCTTGATCCAAGGGATAAATGATATCGATCTGGTTAGCTAAGAAATCGGCAAGTTCGGCACGGGGGATAAACGAATGTTCGAAGGGTTTGTCGGGTGGCAATCCACGTAGAGCGATAACTTGCGATTGTAACAAACTGAAGTCAGCCGCAAGTTCAGCCGGCATGTTGGTTGACGAAGTCTCCGGCTCTGGAACGGCAGTTGCCGCCGAGGGTGTAAACCAATCGGGAGCGGGTGTAGCTGTGGGTGGAATCGCAAGCTGGGCAGTTGGCGTGGGAGAAGGAGCGGGGGAAAAACCCGGTGGGAAGGATTGCTGGGTCAAGAATCCGGCAATGATTACGAGAAGCAGCATCAATCCGCATATATAGATCGCCGAAATGGCTAGAATGCCGGCAACAATGACTTTAGCTCTCGAATTCATGCAATTCCTCTATGGAGGGTGTTGAAAAAGAGTAGCTGTTTATCAATGAGCGACTCGTTAATAGGCAAATATGTTTTTCAATACCATCCTATATGCAATTCCCAAGATTGTATCATTGGTCGGCTCGAAGTAAGCCGGCATGAGAAACGGCAATTTCGGTAGACTTCGTTGATGGAGTTCACAGAATATAATTTTAGTCTAGTAGTCGATGGCCTAAAGGACTGCGAAATGTAGGGCTATCGCGGTAGAAAGGATTAATTCGAAGCAATGCGCTTTGCAGCGCATCTAGAATATGACTGCTGTCGCCAGCCCGTATGCAGAATTTCCCATCGTCTAGCGGCTATGGTCAATAATATTCAAGGATTTTGTATAGATCGGGGCAGAAGCTGAGCCTCGTTATAATTGGCAATTCCTGGCCGATTCCAAGGCTGAAATTGAGGTATTAGCCTGATTGAGGATCTTGCGCCGGATATCTAGATCTGGGCTTATGGATGGCCGGTGATCTGTCCGACTTGTTCATAGAGCGGGCGAAGCCGTTTGTACATCTGTAAGTAGACCCCGGAGTACAGATCGTTGTAGATTGCGCGGGCTTTAGGGTCGGGATCAAAAGTTCTGCCGATGTGGGTCATGGCGGCTATGGCGGTGTTGAAATCGGGGTGGAGGCCCACTCCAACGGCGGCATCGATTGCCGCGCCAAGTCCAGAAGCCTCGTATACATGAGGGCGGGAGGCAGGCAGTCCGAAAATATCAGCCGTAAGTTGCATAGCGGCATCGCTTTGGCTGCCGCCGCCGGCGACTCGCAGGGTGGTAATTGGAATCTTGCTTCGCCTAGAGGTGCGGTCAGCGCCTTCGCGCAAGGCGTAGGCCAATCCCTCGAGAATTGCTCGGTAGATGTGTGCGCGAGTATGTACGTCGCTGAAGCCGATGATCGCCCCCTTGGCCTCTGGCCCCGGCGAACGAAGCCCGGGCGACCAGTAAGGTTGAAGCATCAAGCCCTCCGATCCGGGCGGAACAGCGTTCACCAGTTCATCAAAGAGCGTTTCTGGTTCGACATTCCCCTCCATTGCCAGACGCTCCTCGCGAAGGCCGAACTCGTGCTTAAACCAGCTAACCATCCAATAACCGCGATAGATTTGAACTTCGAGGCTATAGGCGCCAGGCACGGCGGCCGGATAGGGCGGAATTAAGGGAATGACCTCAACATATTTCCGATGGGTGGTGTTAATGGTAGCTGTGGTGCCATAGCTCAGGCAGCCAATATGAGGATCCAGACAGCCGGCGCCAATCACCTCGCAGGCTTTATCGGCGGCGGCCGCAATCACTGGAAGATTGGCCGGAATGCCGGTTGCTTCCGCAGCTGCAGGAGTGATTTCTCCCAGCGGAGCGGCCGGTGGAACTAAAGCGGGCAGTATTTCAGGCCGTAATGGGACCGCCTGCCATTTCCAATCGCTCTTAGAAGCCCAATCCTGCTTCTTATAATCAAAGGGAACATATCCAACTTGGCAGCCGATTGAATCAATATATTGCCCGGTTAACAGGTAGGTTAAATATCCGGAGAGGAAAAGATACTTATGGGTTTTTTCCCAGATCTCGGGTTGATGGGTGCGGATCCAATTGCATTCGGCTTCCGATTGCAAATAGCGAATAGTCCTGGTCATGCCGGATAATCGAAAAGCTAGCCCCCAGAGACCACTGACCGGTTTCAAGCCATGCGTGCTGCGTTGATCAAGCCAAACGATGGCTGGGCGCAAAGGTTTACCCTGGGCATCGACGTTGATTACAGTCGAGCGCTGGGTGGTGACTGCAACGGCTGCGATCCGATCTTTCTTGACCTCGGCGATCTTCCAAAGCGACTGGCACGCCTGACAGACGGCATCCCAGAATAGCTGTGGATCTTGCTCAGCTAAGCCGGGAGCATCGGAGAAGTAGGGTTCAATCGGGATCTGGCTCTTGGCCACCAGATTACCCTCGAGGTCAAAGAGCAATGCACGAACACTTTGGGTGCCGTTATCAATTGCGAGTAGCAGATCGCCTGGCATGCTATCCTCCGCGGGGATTGGTCGGGAGTCGACTATAGCCGATTCGGGCAAATATCTCAAGCAGGGTTTTGGAAATTAGAAGCATGGCAGATAGCCGGCTGCCTCAAGTGGGTAGATAGTAGCTGTGTTGCCAGAGATTGGTATAAGCCCGGACTTCTTGCTCCCAACGATCATTATCCCACCTAAGCTCACCTTGCACCAGTTTTTGGATTTGATCGATCTCAGGAAGACCGCCGCCGGGCAGCAGAAGGCCAATTCGCGTCCGCCGCAGTAGCAGGTCATCGAGATGAATAACGCCTTCGTATCGGGCAGTCCAGCGCAGTTCGGCTGCAAGCGTCGTGGTCTCGCCAATAGGAACAAGCTCTTCCGGGCGGGCAGTGTTAATCAGATCGACTGCGTCTGCGCCATAGCGACCCAGCAAGCGAAGGCGCACCGGTGGCTCAAGTTGTTTTGAGAGCTCCGCTATATCGGGCGGGTTGTTGAGAATCCGCTTATTTGGATCGAGGAGCGCCCGGCCGGGTAGCTGTGCACGGACCGATCTAAGGGCGGCATGGGCCATCAGGCGAAAGGTTGTCAACTTGCCGCCGGAAATTGTCAATAGTCCACGTTCTTTCCATAATACATATTCGCGGGATTCTTGGGATGGATTGGCCTTGCCGGTGTTTACCACTGCGCGAATTCCGGCAAAGGACGAAATCACGTCGCTGCGATCAATATTTAAACTTGGGAAGATATAACCAAGGCCATCCAACAAGTATTCAAGTTCTTTAAGACTGATAGCCGGCTCCTGGTCCATGTTGACCTCATGGTCGATATCAGTCGTTCCAAAGAGAGTGGTCCCTTCCCAGGGGATAACGAAGAGAGGACGAGAGTCTTTTGGGTGGAGGAAGGTTACTGCCCGGGAAACAGGCAGTTGTTTGGCGGAAAAAATGAGATGGCTTCCTCGTAATTTTCGCATTCGGGGGCGTCCGCCGACTTGGGCGCGCAAATCATCAACCCACGCCCCGGTGGCATTGATCACAACGGGCGCTTTCAATTCGATGGTCCGGCCAGCGCCGGCCGGCGTCATATCGCGCACGGCCACGCCGCAAACAGTGCCATCCTGTCGTCGCAGCAGTTGCTCAGCACGCGCATAGTTCAGGGCAACCGCACCATCGAGGACGGCTTCTCGAATTACGCGCAGCACCAGACGGGCATCATCGGTTTTGGTATCAAGGTAGCGATAGCCGCCGATGAGTCTTTTTTCGGTCAGAACAGGGCAAAGCTTCCGTAGATCATCCGGGCTGTAATGCTTATGCCCCCAGCGAAGCGCAAATATATCGTAGATAATCAGTCCGAAGCCGAAAAGCCAACCTGGCGTTAAATCGCCTTTAAAGTTGGCCAACAGGAAACCGAGCGGGGAGACCAAGCCACGGCCTTCTCTCAGCAGACGCTCGCGTTCTCGGACGGACTCAAGCGTAACCTTGAATTGAGCATTTTTTAAATAGCGCAAGCCGCCGTGAACCAATTTTGAAGACCGGCTGGAGGTTCCAAAGGAGAAGTCATTTGCATCAATGAGTAGGGTATGCAACCCGGCGCGAGCAGCCTCGCGCAAAATACCGGCTCCAGTAATCCCGCCGCCAATAATAATCAGATCCCATGAGCGGTCAAGCGAGGACCAAGCGCGATCGCGCCAATCATGCTGCAGCATACTACATCCCCTCCTTCTGGGCTGGTGCTGAATCTTGATCGGCGTCGGCGAGCAGTTTGCCGGGGTTGAGAAGCCGATCAGGATCGAATGCATTCTGGATGGTTTGCAAAAGTTTCATGCCCAGCGCTCCTTTTTCGGTGGCCAGGTAGCAGGCATGATCGGTACCAATGCCGTGTTGATGGCTGATGGTACCGCCATTAGCGACGATCGCTTGGCTGGCGGCGGTCTTGTTGGCTAGCCAATAAGCGAAAGTCGCGTCAGGAGTCTCCTGACGGCGGAAAATGTAGGTCACATAAAAGCTCGCGCCATCAGAATAGATGTGTGATAAGTGGGAAAAGACCAGGACCGGCTCGCCGGCAGCTTCACTGGTTTGCTGAATGGCAGCTTTTGCTGCGGAGGTTGTCGCCGATAATTTTGACCAGGGCACGGCGGTCTCAAACGTATCAATCGCATATCCCTTCTCCCAAAGGGTATTACGCAAGTATGGAGTAAGAAAGCGGCTCTTTTGCCATATTTTACCGATCATTTCAATGGCCGGGAATCCGCCATGGGAGCGAAGGATAGCGTTTGCCTGATGACGGGTCCATTGAACTATGCGCCGGCTGCCGGTGACGCCATAAATGAGCAGGCAGCGCTCCGGTCCATACCCTACTAGCCCAAGGCCGGTATTGGCTAAAGAGACCAATTTCACTTTTCCGGAGAGTTCCAGAGTGGTCTCAGTTTCCTGCGCGTCGCTCAGACGGAGCATTGAAACCGGGAGATGCGAGCGGGCGATTTGGAGCAACGCCGCCGATCCAGATTCCCAATCGCGGAAGAAGACGCCATAGAAGTGTTCATCTTCAGGTAGAGGGTAGATGCGGATGGTGGCCTGGGTGATGATGCCTAGCCGTCCCTCGGATCCGAGGATGGCATGCCGGAGGTCGGGGCCGGCTGCGCTGGCGGGGAAAGCAGGCAAATCTAACGGGCCAAGCAGGGTTTCGACATGACCCCCCTTGAAGTTGTCCTCAATACGGCCGTAACAATACGATTGCTGGCCGCTGGAGCGGGAAGCGATCCAGCCGCCGAGCGTCGAGAGTTCCCAGGATTGGGGAAAATGGCCGAATGTGTAGCCGCGTGGATTGAGCTGGGCTTCCAGGTCGGGCCCGTTTATGCCGGCGCCGAAGGTTGCTAATTGGCTGTCTTCGTCCAACTTGATGAGCTGATTCATGCAACCCAGATCGACAGTCAGCGCAGGAATGGCGGAGGGGAGGGGGTTTATGTGTCCGACCACGCTGGTGCCTCCGCCATAGGGGATCAGGCGGACGCCGGTGTGACCGGCGTAGATCAGCAAATCTCGCACCTGCTGTTTATCCTGGGGGAAAGCAACGCCGTCGGGGAAAGCATCGATTTGCCCCGATCGCATTGCAATCCAATCAGGAAGGCTCTGACCACGGGCATGGAAAACTCGCTCTGTGGGAGCAGTTGAGATGAGCGGGTGTTCCGGAAGGCGCGAAGCGGGTACGGAAGCGAGGACCTGTTTGAAAGAGATATCGGGCGATGGGTTTCCTGAGCCGATCTTGGATTCGAGATAAAGGGCGGCTGATTCGGGGAGAGGGTAATCGGTGGCTTCATCGCCCCATCCATTCCAGCGTCTCATGATATTTCTCCTTCAATTCGTTGCCAGACCAAAATCGTTTCTAGCATGACGCTGCGGGTGATGTTTTCGGCGGTGTCAGGATCATTGGTCTCGGCAGCCGTGCGCAGGACAGCGTAGAACTGGCGTGAGAGGTTACGGGCTTCGGCGTCTTGAAAGTAGCGGCGAGCCATATTGAGGTAGAGATCGCGGAAGCCGTTGAGAATTAAGGTGAAAATGGGATTGCCCGAGCCGATGGTAAGCTGCCGGTGCAGTTCCCAGTCGGCCTGAGCCCATAAAGCGGCGTCATCGGGTAGAGCGCTGCAAATTTCGAGTTGTTTGAGGACTCTTTCCGGTTCGAGAATGATAGCTTGGCGCGCGTATGCCGGAGCGAGTAGGGAGCGGACGATGAGCAGGTTAGGGACGAAGTCGGGAGGAAGGTTTTGCTGGTGGCGGGCGATAGCTCCGAGCACGCCCAGATTTCCCTCATTCCAATAATTGCGCACCCTGGTTGAGCGGCCCTGGTGAATTTCGATCCAGCCGTCGCATGCCATCCGCTGTAGGGCTTCGCGCAGAGTAGGCCGGGTGACTCCTAATCTTTGAGCTAGCTCACGTTCAGCTGGAAGGCGGGAATCGGGCGGAAAAGTGCCGTCGAGGATAGCGGTGATGAGGCGGGATTCGGTGAGATCGATTGGCTTTGGGGGTGGTTTCCATTCCATTGCAAAGGCCAATTGGTAAGAGGTCAAACCAGTTAATCATACTTTACAGCAAATACGAGCGCTTGTCCAGTCCCTTCACTCAGCCTGCAAGTGAAGCCACATTATGGAAACCTGAAGGTAAAAATCAAATGGGATATGAGGATGTTGAAAAACATACTTGCCCATAAAAGAGAGTCCATTTCGGCAAGTGAAGAAGGGGCTGTCCCAAAAGGCGGGTCGTTAGAGAGCTGGCCCAAGTGCGCGGAGTAAATTAGTCGCGAAGTGGGGAGTTTATGCTTGATTATTACAGAATCTGGCTCATTGGTGGGGATGATAATCGCGATTTTCGACTTTTCAGATAGCCCCTTCTTCTAAGGAAAAAGCCATAATGGGGGCGATAGCCCCCAGACCCACACTTTCCACTCATCCCCACAGCAAGTTGTTGGGTTTCCTGGCTTTTTCCATGGGGCGGTAGCTCCCAAACCCACACTTTCCACTCATCCCAACAGCAAGATGTTGGGTTTCCTGGCTTTTTCCATGGGGCGGTAGCCCCCAAACCCCCACTTTCCACTCATTCCCACAGCTAGCTGTTGGGTTTCCTGGCTTTTTCCCATAAAGCTTTGCCCAATATCTGTTAATAATCGGTTTTTTGCCAATCGCCTAGAGATATCACTATAGGCGCCCTCAGCTTTGGCCGCCCAGGTTCTGCAGCTCCGATGCAATCTGAAATTAAATCAACTTAAGTTCAAGATTATTCAATCGGGGCAATATCACCTATTCGCTTCCCATATTAAAACCAAGAGGGCGCATGAATTTGCGCCCCGACGCTCTGGGTTCTTTCTGATCCTCTATTAGAGAATATCTTTAAG
>DAOVFE010000080.1 GCA_030673085.1 Anaerolineales bacterium
TCCGCTCCATCATCGCCGGATATGATTGAAATAAGGAGATTCACCTTAACCACCACAATGAGGAATATTTCCAATCAATAAACCTCCTCCACAGCGGCCGCTTGCCACAGTCCCCCTATGGGGGACGAATAGGGGGGATTAAAATAGCAAAGCTGCAAGGCAAGATTTTGGCTAATCGAATAAATGACAAAACCCTTAATATTTCTTTAGGGATATTTTTTTAAGGACAGCCCCCATTACATAATTTTGCCCCTTCGGGTGCAGGTTTTTGTACCAATCAGGCTGGTATGGGTTATAAATGGCGGTATTTAATTGGACAAAACATCGTGACAGGCGTGCAGTTGATGATATGATGGACTGAATTCATAAGGCTAGACGGCCCTTGTTAGAGCGAATAAAAGCAGCGTAGGATGATGCTCGCGGGGGAAAAAGGGCCGCAATTTAGAATGAAGAAGTTTGAGTTGGAGTGAATAGCTTCTGTCTGAATCATACTGGCGTTTAAAATATGATTGCACTGAAAAAAGCCCAAATGCAAGAAAGGCATTTTCCCTAATGGTGGCTGCTTTTTTCAGTGGAATCAAATATGCAAAAGGGGAAATCGATGTCTAGTAAGCGAGAGATCTCGCAGATATTTCAAAACATTGCCGATTTACTTCAGATTAAAGGCGAGATGCCATATCGTGTCCTAGCCTATCAAAAGGTAGCGGATTCAATTCGTGGATTAGGGCCGGATTTGCATCAGATATGGCAAGAAGGCAAGCTTGAGGAGATTCCGGGCGTTGGGAAAGCGATTGCAAAAAAGATCGATGAAATCCTGAGAACTGGCAAATTGGAATATTACTCTCGATTAACCGACGAAGTTCCAGAGAGCCTTCTGTATTTGCTCCGGGTGGAAGGTGTCGGGCCGAAGAAAGCAGCTCGTTTCTGGAAAGAGTTGAATATCACCACGATCGACGAGCTTGAAGCCGCAGCGAAGGCGGGAAAACTACATAAACTTTCGGGCATGGGTGCTAAATCGGAAGCGGGCATTCTCGAAGGCATTGAGGTACTGGCGCGGCGAGAGGAAGAACGCATGCTGATAGCTGATGCTTGGACAGCGGCGAGGAAATATCTAGATCGTTTACAAACAATTCCCGGCGTGCACGCTGCCGAGCCAGCCGGCAGCCTACGGCGCTGGCGGGAGACTATTGGGGATTTAGATCTAGTTGTATCGGCTGAAGATCCAAAAGCAGTCATGGCTGCATTTCTCAATATCAGTGAAGTCGAGAGGGTTTTAGGAAAGGGGGATACCAAAACCAGTGTGGAGATGACTGACGGGCTGCGAATCCAAATATGGGTATATCCGCCAGAACATTTTGGGTCTGGCCTTCAGTATGCGACTGGTTCGCATATGCATAACATCCGCCTGCGGGGCATGGCGCTAAAACAGGGGTTATCACTTTCAGAGCATGGCTTTAAACGGGAAGATGGCTCCTGGATCCGCTGTGCAAGCGAAAATGAGGTTTACAAGACGCTGGGGTTGGAATGGATTCCGCCAGAGTTGCGCGAAGATCAGGGTGAAATTCAAGCCGCCGGCGGGGGTCGTCTTCCTCATTTGATTCGGTTGGAGGATTTAATCGGCGAGCTGCATACACACTCGGATTGGAGCGATGGAACGGCCTCAATAGAGGCTATGGCTAGAGCTGCGCAAGCCATAGGGATTGAATATCTAGCAATAACCGATCACTCACGCAGTCTCGGCGTGGCCAATGGGCTGTCGATTGCGCGCTTGCGAGAACAGAAAAACGCCATTGCTAAAGTCCAACAAAACATAGGCGGGGGAATTCGACTGCTTCATGGCGTCGAAGTCGATATTCTGGCTGATGGCGCATTGGATTATCCGGATGATGTGTTGGAAGAAATGGATCTTGTTATAGCTTCTTTGCATTCGTCGCTTCGCCAACCGCGGGATAGAATCACTGATCGGTTGTTACGGGCGATTGAAAATTCGCATGTTGATATCATTGCTCATCCTACCGGAAGGCTTATTGGCAGGCGCGAACCGGCTGATTTGGATATGGATCGGATAATGCGAGCTGCGGCCGATAATGCTGTAGCGCTAGAAATTAATTCCAATCCGGAGCGGCTGGACCTGAATGCCGGCTATGCCAGGAGATCGATGGATCTTGGCTGCCTGTTGTCGATAGATACGGATGCTCATAAATTGGATAGTCTTAATTATCGGATCTATGGAATTGGCACTGCGCGCCGTGGATGGGTTGTACCTGAAAAGGTAATCAACACTTGGCCTTTTGCCAGACTGCTTGATTGGCTTGAGAACAGACGGTGATTGCAGATGTCGAATCCCGCTTCTATGATCGACAACCTCGACGAGTGAAGAACCCTGCAGCAAGCTGCGGGGTTCTTCTAAGGAAAAAGCCATAATGGGGGCGGTAGCTCCCAAACCCGCACTTTCCACTCATCCCCATAGCAAGTTGTTGGGTTTCCTGGCTTTTTCCCATGATTCCTCTTTTTCAACACTCTCTTTGATAAAGTTTGATTAATAATTAGACGCTTAAAAGACTTCAAGGGTTCCCGTCTACCAGCCGGCAATTAAACGTAGGGCTTGCGATTCTGGCAAACCAGACTGGAGCATGCGAACTTGCACAGCAGTTACGTCATATTCAACACGACGGGGTTTCCAAGTGTTTTTTTCTGTATCCAGTATGGCGTATGCGGCCCGTGGATCTAGATCACGGGGCTGTCCCACTGATCCGGGATTGAGAATCATTCTTGGGCTGAGTTTCATGGTAGTGCCAAATTTTATTGGGACGGGAATCGTAGAATTTCCCTTGGGCCGGTGCTGAAAAGCGAGCGGCAAGTGGGAATGGCCAACCAGGCAATAATCAGTTTCAAAGGCTTTAAAATTAAGTTTAGCTATATAGGATTCGAAGATGTATTCCCATGTCGGCTTGCGTGGACTGCCATGTGCAAGGGTGAATTTATCATTAGTAATAATGGCTGGCAGTGATCGAAGATAATCCAGGTTTTTTTCAGTTAATGCTTCTTGGGTCCAAATGGCAATTCGGCGAGCGTCGGAGTTGAAGTGTGAAAGCGGGATTTGGCCTAAGGCAGCCTGATCATGATTTCCGATCAAACAGGACACATTGGTTTGAGAGCGGACGAAGTCGATGCATTCATTAGGGTCTGGACCATAGCCAACTAGATCTCCAAGGCACCACACACAATCGAATTCGCCGGCATCTTCTAGAACAGCGTTCAGGGATGTCAAATTGGCATGAACGTCTGAAATAACCAATACCTTCATATCAAGGATAGTAGCACGGAGCAGTTCTCAGGGGAAGTACTTGAGGGTGTTGAAAAACATATTTGCCCATAAAAGCGTGTCCCTTTCGGCAAGTGAAGAACCCCGCAGCAAGTTGTTGGGTTTCCTGGCTTTTTCCCTTGATTCCTCTTTTTCAACACTCTCTGCTTGTGGGGGCTAAATGGCTGACGTATAATCCAAAATTGCGATGCCCATTTTAACGGATAACTGTCTTGAATTTCTAAGCCATAGCCCTGAGCAAACCCGACGGCTCGGGGTGAAAATTGGCGAGATGCTGCAGCCAGGAGATTTGATATGTCTGGCTGGCGATCTCGGCGCTGGCAAAACGACACTGGCTCGAGGAATTGCGCGCGGATGGGGCTCGCTAGATCCGGTAACCAGCCCAACCTTTATATTAATTAATGAGTATCGCCGGGCTGATTTGGCTAAGATGTATCATTTTGATGCATTTCGTCTAAAGGATGCATCGGATGCAGTGGCATTGGGCCTGCCGGATATCATGGAAAACGACGGCCCGTTATTAATTGAATGGCCTGAGAGGGTAGCGGAAATTCTGCCGGGTGAGCGCTGGTGGGTTAGTTTACGCTGGGTGGATGAATCGCGACGAGGGATGCATATACAGGCAAACGGGCCACGTTACGTGCAACTCCTGCGCAAATTCCGAAAGATCGCTTTTGGAGGTTAATTGTGCTTCTAGCTGTAGATACAGCTACAAAATCGATAGGGATGGCCTTACACGACGGCGCACAGCTGTTAGCCGAGAGTGTTTGGTCCGGCAAAGGATATCATACGGTTGAGTTAGCACCGGAGATTGCGTTGATGCTGCGACGTGTAGGGCGGTCGGTAAAAGACCTGACGGCAGTAGCAGTCGCGCTGGGGCCGGGTTCCTATACCGGACTTCGCATAGGTATGGCAGTAGCTAAGGGGCTTGCCCTGGCTAACCAATTAGAACTAGTTGGCATACCGACCCATGACATCTTGGCATGGGGCCAGCCAAAACGATCTGAGCCCATGCTGGCTGTAATCCGTACTGGTCGATGTCGAATTGCGGCGATGTGGTACAAATGGAAGAAATCTGCGTGGAAACCCGAAAGCGAGATTTTGGGCATAACCTGGCAGGAGGCGCTTGAACTACTTAATAAACCGACGTATATTTGCGGAGAATTGGAACCAGCGGATCGGGAGATGCTTCGGAATCAGCCACAGGCTATTCTTGCACCTCCGGCGCTTTGCGTACGGCGTCCTGGCATCCTGGCGGAGCTTGCATGGGAGTACATTCGGATTGGCAAAGTCGTTGATACGGCCAACATCGTTCCTATCTACCTGAATACGATGAGCGGGAAATCCGTTTGAAGCAATCGAACGCTAGATTATCTTTGCTGTTCTCTATCTCGTATTTAGGCTTTTTTCAGTGCAATCAGGAATGTTATCAAATTAATGATTACTGCGATCCTTTTGATTTAGGCCAACTGAAAATCGGGTAGAATGCTTGCTTGCGACTAAGTGAATTATTAAAGAAATTCAGGGTGTGACCATAACTCGATTTTAGACTAATGATGGAAGACGCCGATGTGATAAGCAGCAGAAATCTTTGCGCTTTCTTCGGATAACCGGGCTGAGCCTTGCAAAGGCAGTCCTCGATATGTTACAAAGGGCGCGCTTAAGATAATCGGATCATTGAATTTGTTCTGAAAAGGTACCGAATTATCTCTCCGGCATGAGTCGAATCTATCGGCGTAGCCACACTCTCACGCCTGAATTGATATATTTGTACTAGTATGCATCCGGGAGTGCCTTGCCAGCGGTTATAAAAGATGTCTATTGCCTAAAGGCTAAGTGAAAAGGAGATGCAGGATGGATTCAGCGGAAGAGCTCCAGAGAATTGCCCAGGAAGTGGTAAACTGTACTGCCTGCGGATTGCATTTCACTCGAAAGAAGGCGGTTCCGGGAGAAGGTCCGGCGGATGCTGATTTGATGTTTATTGGCGAAGCGCCGGGTTTCCATGAAAATGAACAAGGTCGTCCTTTTGTAGGAGCAGCAGGCAAATTCATGGAATCTATGCTAGAAGGCATCGGCCTAAGCCGAGAACAAGTATTTATCGGCAATGTAATCAAATGTCGTCCACCGCGTAACCGAGATCCACAGCCGGATGAGATTCAGGCTTGTCTGCCTTTTTTGGACCGCCAAATCCAGGCCATAAATCCGAAGGTGATTGTGACCTTGGGGCGATTTTCGATGCGGAGATACTTCCCCAACGCTAAGATTAGCGAAATTCATGGGCAAGCGAAATTTATAAACGGTCGTATGGTTGTCCCAATGTACCATCCGGCCGCGGCGCTGCATCAACCTGCATTACGTGGGGTCATCGGGGAAGACTTCAAGCGTTTGCCTGAGTGGATTGCAAAAGCCAAGAGCGGGTTGCCTTCCGAAAGAACTGAGCCAGAAGAACCTCAGCAAATGAGCATGTTCTGATCAAGTTTGAATTGGTTTAAGGAGTGATCAAATCTAATGACTGAAGGATTGAGCAAGAAGGAATTACCGCCCACTGCGCAGGCGTTGATTGAGCGTTTTGAGTCATGTCAGGCGCGAGTTGGCGTAATTGGAATGGGCTATGTTGGATTGCCGCTTGCAGTAATTCTCGCAGAGAGCGGATATTCGGTTACGGGTATTGATCTCGATCCTAAGAAGGTGGAAATGCTTCAGCGGGGTGAAAGTTATATTGAGGACATTTCCAGCGCGCAAATAGCTAAATTAGTAAAAAATGGAAAGCTTACTGCAAGCACTTCATTTGAGAGTCTGACAAAAGTCGACGGTGTAAGTATTTGCGTGCCGACGCCTCTTCGCAAGACGGGTGATCCAGATCTCACATTTATTATTTCTGCTGTACGAGCACTATGCCCAATACTGCACTCGGGAATGGTTGTCATTCTCGAATCGACTACCTATCCGGGAACTACGCGGGAAATGTTATTACCGGAGTTTGAAGCTACGGGTCTCCTCGTTGGCGAGGATTTCTTTCTGGCCTTTTCACCAGAGCGAATCGACCCCGGACGATTAGATTGGACGGTGAAGAATACCCCAAAAGTGATTGGCGGCATAACTCCAATTTGCACCGAGGTAGCGGCGGCGATGTATGGCCAGGCGCTGACATCAATTATAAAAGTATCATCTTCCGAGGTGGCGGAAATGACCAAGCTATTGGAGAACACTTTCCGGGCCGTAAATATTGGCCTTGTCAATGAAGTAGCGATTATGTGCAATCGATTAGGGATTGATGTCTGGGAGGTAGTAGATGCCGCGGCTTCAAAGCCCTTTGGATATATGAAGTTCACTCCAGGCCCAGGGCTCGGGGGTCACTGTATACCCATTGATCCACTTTACCTTTCATGGAAACTGAAAAGCGTCAAATATACCGCACGTTTTATTGAACTGGCGAGCGAAATTAATACAAATATGCCGCGTTACGTTATTCAACGGATGCAAGATGCGCTCAACGAGCAGAGCAAACCCCTGAAGGGCTCACGAGTTCTTGTGCTTGGTGTTGCTTATAAACCAAATGTATCTGATCTGAGGGAATCCCCGGCGCTTGATGTAATTGGCCTTCTGCTTCAGAAAGGGGCGATCGTGGAATACTACGATCCTTATGTTCCTTCCATCGAGCACGATGGCTGGATGTTGGAATCGGTTCCCGATCTGATAAAGGCCGTCAGCCAGGCTGACTGCGTGATGATTGTTACCGATCATGCGAACATTGATTATCCGGCCGTGGCCGAAGCAGCAACGCTGGTCTTTGATACTCGAAATGCAATGGGGACAAATGGCATTCGGGATAGCAAGGTTGTGAGGTTGTAATGGCTTGTTATTTACTTACGGGCGTTGCAGGCTTTATTGGGTCAGTCGTAGCCAATCATTTATTGATGGAGGGACATAAAGTTGTTGGCTGGGACAATCTCAACGATGCTTACGACCCGCGTTTGAAATATTGGCGCTTGGAGCGACTTCAAGAGAAGGCAGGCTTTGAATTCTGCCGGGTCGATATAAGCCATCGTGAGGATGTAGCCAAAGCCTGGGGAGACAGTTCATATGATGCAGTAA
>DAOVFE010000312.1 GCA_030673085.1 Anaerolineales bacterium
TATTGTTTATCAATTTCATATCCGATGTAATGCCGTCCGGACTTTAGAGCTGCTATTGCAGTTGTACCGCTGCCCATAAATGGGTCCAAGGCGATCTCGTCTTCAAACGTATAGAGCTGAATCAAGCGGTATGGGAGTTCAATTGGGAATGGCGCCGGATGCTTTACCCGAGTGGCGGATTCTGTCGGGAAGCGCCAGATGCTCTTGGTAAACTCAAGGAATTCATCACGGGTGATTGTCGACTTGCGTCCCATGCTCTCTCGCTTAAAACGCCCTTTGGAAAAGACCAGGATATATTCGTGGGTATCGCGCAGAGTCGGATTACTGGCTGATTTCCAGCTCCCCCATGCGGTTGATGTGCCTGAACTTGATCCCTTATCCCAAATAATCTCAGCACGCATCAGGAAGCCTTCTTCAATCATCATTTGAGAGACCATTGCGTTGATGGGGAGATAAGGCTTGCGTCCAAGGTTGGCTATGTTTACACAAGCCCGTCCACCGAGAACAAGCACTCTATAAGTCTCCCGGAAGACTGTCCGAAGCAGTTCAAGATAGCCAGCCAGTGTAAGGTTTTGGTCATATTCTTTTCCTACGTTATATGGTGGAGAGGTAACCATCAGGTGGACGCTTGAATCGGGAAGGTTTTGCATCGAATGGCTGCTAGCGACAAGGATTTGATCGAGAATCTCATTTGGAATGGGGTTTTCTAGATAAGGGCTGGAATCCTCGATTGTCCCCTGATCCTGATGCATTTTGCCAGAATAGAAATAGCTGGCGTCATGGCTCTCTCGCCCTTTTGAGCCAAATCTTGAAGTCTTGGTCCCGCGTTTCTTAGGCATAAAGTGCTTGCTTGCTCCGCTATCTGCCGATAAAGCTACCGAAAAAGGAGCCGCCAGCAGGGGAAAGGTGCTCACTATCTCGAGCTTGGGCTTTTTTAGTGCTGTTATCGATGTAATAAGTTGATTTGATTGTAGCATGAAGATCACAAAGAGTGGTAAGAGGAGATTCGAGCCAGAGAAGGCAATCCCAGAAATATAGGAGTCTGTTGCATAACTGCTCAACTCCGGCGAAGAGTAGGACACTGTCCCAAAATAATTGAGAAATTCAAGCTTAAGTGAGGCGATAATGTTAAGATTATGCCATTATTATGTTCCAAGTGGGATAAAAAAATTATCTATTACGAGTTATGCAACAGGCCCATAGATGATGGCAATTCGGATTAATTATAGCAAAACAGGAAATGGCTTTGAAGGACATTTCTGTACAGTATTTGCCCTGAAGCGCTAGATAGACATTATTTCAATTGAGGTAACTCTCCACTTGGTGCCAGATTGCCACTCGATCTAACTTCGCCGAGGAAGCATATAAAGCGTTAGGGGGATTTGATTAAGATTGCAGTGGGCATCTGACTGATTCCAGGATGCTCTGCCGGCGCGATTGATCGTCTTAGGTGGCCCATCTTCCGATCATAGATAAATCTGTTGTTTCTTTGATGGATACCATCTTTCCGTCTCCGTTCATAGAAATTGTTAAATTCTTAGATTTTTGCATACGCCGGAGGGCGGATGTCGAAATATGGAAAAATGAGGATAGATCATCAATAGAGACTGTATTAACTGCTTTGCGCCTATCCATACCTCTAAATCTAAAGTAGTTGCTGGCTGCCCATGAGCCAAGAATGACGGCTATCAGAAATATAACGATGAGGTAGATGCCAAGCAGCTCTAGCAGGCCTTGGTAGCCTTCAGATGCGAACATCTCCTGATAAAAAATGCTCAACCCGATGGCCCAAGCAACCAAACCCATCAGCGGCAGCCAAAGGTACATATAAATCATCCAGAAAAATAGAGTGATGGCTGCGAAACCATACCTCTCTGTACGGGGCAGTAATTCGGGTCTATCAATGATTGGTGGTTTCATGATGATGGATAACCTCGGTCTGGGCTTACCCAGACGGCGTGACTCTTCTTTTTCGTAAAGATTGTTATCGGCAAGGCGATAATAGTGGTAAGCATATTAATTATCCAAAAGGCCAATGGATACCAGACCATCCAATAATAATATCGAGCAACACCTTTTTCGTAACGGCTGTCAATGATAAGGCTTACCATAAACTGCAAAAGACAGGTAAACCCAAGGACGACGCCATACCAGCCGGGCAATATGCTATCTATCACTAGAGGTGCAGGAAGATTTATAAATTGTCCAATGATCCATAAGATGATGGTGCTCGCTATGATATAGGCCCAAATTCCACTTATAGCGATCTCGATAAAGACTGGCCACATTCGGCGTTTCCTCCAGGAGAACAAATTCCTGAAATACTTGAATATGACCTCGCATCCTCCCCGAGCCCAACGCAAACGCTGCGCCCAGATTCCCGGCAGGGTTTCGGGCATAAGAATCCAGCATATTGAACAAGGCTCGAACCGAATACTCCAATGATCAAGTTGCAGCTTCCAACTGATGTCGATATCCTCGGTTATCATGTCGGTGCTCCAGTATCCGACCCGATGCAGGGCGGATTTCCTGAAGCCTGAGACAACGCCGGATATGGTGAATACTCTTCCATAGATTCGTTGAGCGCGCTTCATGAGCCCAATGATGGCTGAAAATTCACCTACTTGGATCTTGCCGAGCAGAGTTGAGCGCGTCCTTATGCGCGGATTTCCGGTTACAGCCCCCACTCGAGGGCCAGTAAGGAAATGCCGCATGATCCAGGTGACGCCGCTGGGCGCCAGGAGCGCATCGCCATCAATAGTGATTAGAAATTCATTAGGTGAAAGCAGGGCGCCTGTGCG
>DAOVFE010000318.1 GCA_030673085.1 Anaerolineales bacterium
TAGTAAATGACAAAACCCTCAAAATTCCTTTAGGGATGTCCTTCAGGGACATCCCCCATTGCAGGAATTTTGCCCCTTCGGGTGTGGGTTTTGTTTAAATATTCGCTCAGGACTATCGCCCTGCAGTGCCTACGGCCCTGGCCATTTATCTTCTGGCTAATCGAATAAAATTCAAACAAGAATTGGCGACCTTTCCCATTCTACCTATCGCCGCAATCGACTCAGCCGCAAGGCCAAATTAAGCTATCATTAATCTGCTAAAATGCAGCGTAACGCCTTTTACAATGGCTACAATTTAAGCAGTAACCCAAAACTTAGGAAGGACGAGACAATGGACACTTCAAGATCTTTGCTTGGGATATTTTTATTAGCGATTGCAGTTATGCTCCTGGCCGGGTTTAACATGCCGCAAGTTGAGCCTACAACTACTTCAGTGCCACTCCCGACCCATGCCGCGCCGGCGCAAAATCCAACCGACACCTCACTATCCCCAAACACGACTGCTCCCGCACCGGAAATCCAACCAATCCAATCGGGAATAATTATCGACCATAATTGCACGAACCTAAGCCTGATTCCAGATGCCTGGCTCCAGGAAGCCAAGAAGCTCGGCTTTCATTATGCTCACACCTCTCATGGCTCCCAGATTATTGATGGTCTTCTGGCTCTTGCAGAGCAAGACCCAAAATATGGCGTTACTGTTATTTACGCGGATAATAGGCCACCGGCGTCTCTCACCTGCGATCCGGACACGCTTTGTATCTACGACGGCAACCCGCCTGATACCTATATCTGCCCAGAAGATTATTGGAGTACACAAAGCGGCATAAATCGAACCCGAGGGGTCGCCGACGGCGGGTTGTTCGCTTTCTCTATGTGGTCCTGGTGCGGGCAGCAATCTGACAACTCAGAGGATACTGTTCAAGAATATTTATATATCATGAACGACTTCGAGCAAAGCTATCCAACAATGCGCTTCATACTCATGACCGGCCATACCGACGGCGGCAGCGCTACGCTAACCCGCAATAACAACATGCTGTTGGATTACGCGGCTGATAATGAAAAAGTGATTTTCGACTTCGCCGATATCGAAAGTTACGATCCGGATGGAAACTACTACCCCAACACAACCGATGATTGCCCCTGGTGTCGCGACTGGTGCGCCGCCCATCCCGATGATTGTCAGAACCTTCCCGATTCATGCGCCCATTCGCACCCATTAAACTGCAAACAAAAGGCTCAGGCGTTCTGGTGGATGATGGCCCGATTGGCCGGATGGGATGGCGAACCACAAGAAGACTTATGAAGGAATTCTAGCGACGGCCAGTCGGCCTCAATTCCAACATTCGGCATATCATAATCCCAGTATGATTGCTAAAGGAGGGCCGGTTATAAAGCCCTGCAATAGTCTTTAGAGCGACATCGCAGTTATGAGATGTGCGATCCTTATGCCTAAAATGAGCTTACAGCTTGAACGATAGAACGAACTCGTTCCGCCGACGTTTGGCGAATGACATATTCTGACAACTCTGGCGCGCCGCCCATCGGAATGGCGGGATTGCGAAATTGCATAACACTTTCAATAACCTGCGAGCATCCGGACCTGACGTGGATTTCTTTGACCCCGCTTCCCCGGATGATTTGTCTCACATTATTTTCAGTGATCCCCACGCCGGCCATCGTAATGATCCGATCGTCTGCTTGTTTGACCAATTCAGCCAGAAGCTCCTGACCTGCCAGGGCTGAATCTGCCTGCCCCGAAGTCAGAACGCGATCTATGCCAAGCTCTATAAGGTCTTCCAGGGCTTCAAATGGATCGCGGGTCATGTCAAACGCGCGGTGAAAAGTCACGCCCATAGGACGGGCCAAGGCCAACAGTTCTCCCGCCCGCCTTTTGTCCACCATTCCGTTTGGCTTGAGAATCCCAAAAACAACCCCTTGTGCTCCGATTTCCTTAATAGCCTTGATATCGCGTTTCATTTCCTCGAATTCATACGCCGAATAGGCAAAGTCTCCCCTCCGGGGCCTGATCATCACATATAAATCGATATCGATATGCTGGCGCACCAGTTCAATAGTCCCCCGGCTTGGCGTAGTTCCTCCCACTGAAAGGCACCCGCAAAGCTCGACTCGATTAGCGCCTCCCTTTTGGGCGGCAATAGCCGATTCGATGCCGGATAAGCAAACCTCAACCTTGATGCTCATACTAGACCCTCCTGAACGACTCCGCCCTCGCTCAATCTCTCGGATGCCGTTCTTTAAGCCAGGGGAAAACATTCATATCCAGCTTGATAATAATACCTGCCATGGCTCTTCTTCCAACTTTAATCCGCCTATTACAGGATTATATCCAGAAATCAGTTTTGCTCCTCGTTTATAATGTGTTGATCAGCTATAAAGACCGGTTGAATTCTGCCAGGCGCTATCATGAATTTTTTTACCAATACGCTTGCAACTGTAGAATCGAATCGGCTTTGTCTCTTCGCCTTCAAACAGCATCCCATTGTCGCCGGTCGTGATATAGGCCGTCCCGAGAAAGCTTCGCCGCATCTCAGCTTAAGGTCAGCAAAAGGTCATTAAGTTCAGCCAACTTTAGAATAAACTTTAGTAAATGACAAAACCCTCAAAATTCCTTTAGAGATGTCCTTTTGGGACATCCCCCATTGCGGGACTTTTGCCCCTTCGGGTGCAGGTTTTGTTTAAATATTCGCTCAGGCCTATCGCCCTGCGGTGCCTATGGCTCCGTCCATTCATCCCCTAAGCAAGC
>DAOVFE010000452.1 GCA_030673085.1 Anaerolineales bacterium
TCGCTCGCCAAACAGAGGAGGGCTGGGATACCGGCATGTTCAAAGCCAAACACGGCAACTTCGACATGATGTTCCCCCAGCCGGTGGGCGTAACTCAAAAAGGAGGCCAGCCAGATACAGAAGACGATATCTTCTGGTTTCGGGTCGATTCGGAGATGCTTGCCAACACCGATTCAGTCGCCAGCAAAGCAGCTCTTGAGCGTTGCACCGGGTTGAATGCCTGCCTAGAAAACGACCCTATCGTGGCCGTAGGCGGAAATGGTGTGAGCGGCTCTACCTTTGTCGATAATGCCGCTTACCGCCAATGGGTGTGGGAGACCTTTGAAGCCAATGCGCTCGACATGGAGACCGCGGCCGTTGCCCATGTTGCACATGTTAATGATGTGCCCTATATCGCTTTTCGCTCTCTATCAGATCTGGCCGGTGGTGGTCCAGGCGAAAATCAGATTGCAACCTTTTTCCAGTTGGCATCTGACAATTCGGCGGAGGTAGTAATAACCTTCCTCGAAGCCTGGGCTAATCGCGGCAATTGATATCTGATAAACCGAGAAACGTTAAAAGGCGATGTTATAGGGCTTCTTCACTATTTGCAATGGAGCGTAGGAACGTTATCTGCCAAGTCTGAATCTGACTTGGCAGATAATGATAATGGCCTTATTATCAAAATTACCTGGCGATGACTGGACCCATAATGTCCAAGTAATGGCCGGTAAAGACTATAGATCAGCGCCGATCAATCAGCCTGCAAGTTGGAGCTATTTTTGGATTTCCAATGCGATCTTTCGAACTTGATCCTTGGCATCCTGTTCGTTAATCGTTAGAAGATTACGATCCTTCATTACAAACTGGCCATTGATCATCACCGTACATACATCAGCTTTATTTGTCGCATAAACCAGATGTGAATACACGTCGTAGAGCGGGGTCAGATGCAATTTATCAAAATCAATTAAAACGATATCGGCTCGTTTCCCAAGCTCCAAGGAGCCCACTTTATCAGCCATTCCAAGCGCCCTCGCTCCGAATGAGGTAGCCATTTTAAAAACCTGCTTTGCCGGCATCAATGTTGGATCGAGATGTGACCCCTTGTGGATTAACGCAGTAGTATGCATCTCGCCCCATAAGTCGAGATCATTATTGGTCGCCGCTCCATCTGTTCCCAGACCAACCGTCACCCCCGCTGTCAGCATCTCCGGAATTGAAGCTATACCTGCGCCAGTCTTTAAATTTGATTCTGGGCAATGGGCAATGGCCGTATCCGTTTCCGCTAGCCGGGCGATCTCATCCTCTCGCAAATGGACACAATGCGCCAGGCAAGTCTTCTTTCTCAGAAGCCCAAGCTCATCCAGATATTCGATTGGCGTCATTCCAAACCGGGATTGAATATCGGCAACTTCAGTTTTAGTTTCCGAGGCGTGTATCATAAATAGAGCGTCGTACTCATGCACAAGCCTGGCACAGGTCTCAAGTTTCTCT
>DAOVFE010000436.1 GCA_030673085.1 Anaerolineales bacterium
GATTGTTTACATCGCGCTCTATATAGAGCCTCTGGCTGTGCGGCTACTCTAAGCAAAAGGCCCTATTGGGAGCTCCAAAGCGTCTTGCTCTATGTCTGCGAACTTCGGTATTGCCTTAGCTAATCACTCTGAAATGCAAATCTCATTCAGGACGTTTTCGCCGGGGTGCTTCTCGCACTCGAATCCCAAGCAGCTGAAGGGCGAAATTCCATAGAAAGATAACATTAACAATTGTGTATCGCCTCCAAAGACGAAAGAAATCACGCCCCAACAACCGATAAAGCCACTCAAATCCAGATCGTTGGATAAACCTCGGCGCCATCTTGACCCTTCCACCAAAGAAATCAAAGGTAGCGCCGCAGGACAGCATGACCGCGCCCCTGACTTTTTCAACATGATCATCAATCCAGAAATCCTGTTTCGGCGTTCCCAGACCAACACATATAACGTCCGGCTTTAGCTGGTTTATCTCCGCGCAGATGTCATGGTCCTCATGCTCTGTTAAATTGCGAAAGGGCGGCGACTTGTAGCCAATAATGTTGATATGGGGAAATCTATCCTCGAGATAGGCTTTCATGCGTTCAACTACATCCGGCGCTCCGCCATAGAGATAGAAGCTATAACCAGTCTTAAGGGAATGCTCAGCCAATTGAACCACGATATCTGGACCATAAAAACGGTCGCAGGCCAACCGATGAAGCCACCTGATCCAATACACATAGGGCATGCCATCGGCTCCGGCGATATCTGCTGCATTGTAAATGGCCGCGAGTTTAGGGTCCTGATATGCCAGTGTAACCCCGTAGGTGTTGATGCAGGCAATATGATGCGACCGCGATGATTTATCCGAGATCCAACCATCTACCAGATCGAACATATCCTGATAGGTAAGTGCATCAATCCCTATACCGAGGAAATTGATCGAATGCATGCCGTCCTTCACTTATAAAATCTGCGCATAAGCCGACTTTCTAAATCAGTTTGCTAATCGATAAGCATACCCGAAATCTGTAATCAGCCACTAATGATAACAATAGTATGATTGCACTGAAAAAGGCCAAATGGGAGATAGGCATTTTCCTACTCGTGGACGATTTTTTCAGTGCATTCATCAAATGCAATCATCGATCAAATAAGGATTCGAATTCTACTTTCTTAAAGACGGGGCATTTTCCATCAACCGTCGCATCCAGAACCTTGCCGCCAGCTTTTTCGAATGCATCCCGGGCCAAAGAATAGGCGACTTCAGACCGAAGCAAATCTGGCAATTGCCATTTAATTCCTTTGGGGAAGTAGTCTGGTTGAAAGTGATTCAAATCATGTTCCATTCTACGCACTACCGCTCTATTTGGCATGCCCTGATCGTGAAATGAGTGGTCAACTCCGATAAGTATCACTTCTCGGAAACCCATGTAGTAGGCGAGCTGCATTGCCACAAAAGTAACCGTACCGCCGCTATAGACAAGCCTGGTCGGATCCATGCTGAACGAATCGGTCAGCCCCAGTTTAAGGCGGAGATACATCGCACTAGAATCATTCGTATCAAACAGCTTTCTACGGTTCCAATTGAGGAACTTGGGCTTAGCCAGATTCCTTATCTCGCCGGCGAATTGCTCAAGCACAAGCTCATTAACGCACACAAAATATGTAGGCACAAAACCCATTGAGTCAAAGAGCAAATAAATCCTGTTCAGCCCAAATGTAATTTCTCCTTGCAGCGGGGTCAGGTC
>DAOVFE010000371.1 GCA_030673085.1 Anaerolineales bacterium
CACTTTCCACTCATCCCTACAGCAAGTTGTTGGGTTTCATGGCTTTTTCCCATGATTTCTCTTTTTCAACACTATCCTGAATGAGATTTGCATTTCAGAGCGATTAGCTAAGGCAATACCGAAGTTGGTAGACATAGAGAGAAAGGCGCTTTGGAGCCGCCAATAGGGCCTTTTGCTTAGAGTAGCCGCACAGCCAGAGGCTCAATATAGCGCGCGATGTAAACAATCACTTATTGAGGAAATCTGTATATCTACGGCAACTACTTTTAGAACCGTATCGTTTCCCAAGACAAGGCGAGAAAATTCAAGCGCCTAGATTGAAGAATTTGTCTATAATAAGCAGCAGGTGTTAATTAAAGATATGGAAAAGTTCCGTACTTCTCGCTTGGGTCTATTACTTTTATTGGCCGATGTTTTGCTCGTTCCCTTTGGCCTATTCCTTGCCACGATTTTGCGCTCAAATGTGGCTCTAGGAATGGGCGGCGCACTCGGCTTTGAGAATGCCCAGGTTCCTTGGCCGGTCTATATCCTAGCTGTAATATCTTGGGTCGGCGCGTTGATGATGAATGGGGTATATGATCCCCGTCGAGTGCTCCGATGGTACACCGAGTGCGCAAAAGTAACCTTCGCTTCGGTCATTGCCACATTCTTCATGGGCGGCGCGCTATATTTCAGCTATCGTGAAACCTCGCGTCTCCAAATAATTTACTTCCTTGTGATAAATATTGCCCTACTGCTCGGCGTTCGCTTGATGCTCAGGTTCTATTACGAGTTGATCGGACGATCTCGTCCTGGTACGCAGATCAAAGTGCTGGTGCTTGGCGCTGGCAAATTAGGTCAGAAGGTAGGGGAAGTGATTTTTGCTCATGCTCGATGGGGCTTCCATTTAGTCGGATACTTGGATGATGACCCTTTAAAGAAGGATAAGGCATTTGAGGGTGCGATGGTATTGGGTGGTATCGATGACGTAAATGGAATTATTAAAGAGCATGGAGTTGAAGAAGTGTGGATTGCGCTGCCGGTCAGAGCCGATAAGAGGCTTAATGAGATTATTATGAAACTAGAAGCCCAACCAGTGCGCATTTATATTGCGCCTGATTATTTATCGTTGGCTCTTGTTCAAGCCAGGGCAGATATTGTGGGTGGAATTCCGATCATTGGCCTGCGCGAGCCGGTTATCATGGGTTTTGATCGATTTTTTAAACGCGCCTTCGATCTTGTTATTAGCCTGGCAGTCATTATCTTGCTCTTGCCGTTCATTCTTCTGATCATGATTCTAATATGGATAGATAGCCCTGGCCCGATAATTTTCCGCCAGCAAAGAGTTGGCGAAAATGGGCGGCTATTTAATATGATTAAATTCCGTACTATGGTTAAGAATGCGGAAGCATTACAGCCGGTTGTAAATATTGAGAACGCTGGAGGAGAAGTCATTCATAAACGCAAGGCTGATCCGCGAGTGACCCGAATCGGTCGATTCCTTCGGCACTATAGCCTGGATGAGCTACCTCAGTTATTTAATGTGATCAAGGGGGACATGAGTCTGGTAGGCCCCAGGCCAGAAATGCCCTGGCTGGTAGATAGATATAAGTCATGGCAGCGTAAGCGCTTTTCTGTCCCTCAAGGAATTACCGGTTGGTGGCAGATCAACGGCCGCAGTGATAAACCGATGCATTTAAACACAGATGATGATCTCTATTACGTATACAATTATTCTTTATGGCTTGATATTCGGATCTTGTTGAGAACGCCTTTAGCTGTGATTGGTGGACGAGGAGCATTCTGAGCTGCGAGAAATAGATCGATCCAGAATTCCAACCTCGCATATTTTATTCGATTAGCCAGAATATAAATGGCCGGGGCCGTAGGCGCTGCAGGGCGATAGTCCTGAGCAAATGACAAAACCTGCACCCGAAGGGGCAAAATTCCGTAATGGGGGCTGTACATAAAGGATATCGCTAAAGGAATTTTGAGGGTTTTGTCATTTACTAGTTAAGCGAAAGTCGATATTTTGGAAACGGAATTTAATATTACCTTAGTATAATGACTTGAGCCAACGACAACCGAAGCATAAATAGATTAGGTTAGGGCAGCGACAAATGCCTCCGGTGCAACATAAGGACTAGATCAGTGCTGTATTTGATAAGTAATTGGAGATGCTTTATCTATGTAATCTGATTTGCCAATGGTTTAAATTATTACGCCTTCTTATAATCAAGCGCAATTCTTGGAAGCCACCCTGCGATCGGTTCTAGAGCAGGATTATGATCCTATCGAATACATTGTTGTCGATGGCGGCTCAACCGATGGCAGCGTAGCGGTTTTAGAGAGTTACAGCAATAGACTCGCTCGATGGCTTTCTGAAAAGGATCA
>DAOVFE010000400.1 GCA_030673085.1 Anaerolineales bacterium
TTTTCCCATAAATACCCGCCAGGAAATCGGGGGATGAAAGATGTCTTTCACCTGTACTCCGGGCTGCCAACTAATGGTAAGATTCGCCAATCGGCCGCCCAACCATCCCTTCTGCAAAGGGCCTATCGAGAAAGCGATTTCAGTGCATGGCTGGCCGCAAGAGCCCGCACAGACAGAAACCATAAACAGCGCGCATCGCATACTATCGATTGATGCCGGATTCTTCAGCATGCATGAGCGCTCTAACAGCGCTCGATCACTGCCAGTGATCATTCGGTTAAACTAGGGCCGGCTCGGGGAAAACCCCGTTCGGGCATGAAGCAAATTGCAGCCGCTGTGTAAGTAAACCGATTGGGGAGGAGGAAATGAACAGAAAGGGTTTACTCATTTTCGATCTAGACGGCACTCTTTTTCAAGTTGAGACCGCCTGGTTCCCCGCAATTCAGCAGAGTTTTGATGAACTGGGCCTTTCCAAGCCTTCAGATAATGATTTGCGAGCCCTAATTGGGAAACCGGTGGATGAGATCATTGCATGGTATCGATCGAGGTGTCAGCAAGAAAATATCGATAAGCTAGCATTATCCATCTACAGCCTTACATTGGCATTTGTTCCGGTCAAGGGAAAACTCTACCAAGATATTCCGGCTGTTCTTACAGATTTAAAAGCTTCAGTCGGACAAATGGCTCTATATTCAAATGGCCTGCAAGAATACGTCGAACATGTAGCTAACACTCTGGAAATCATGCCTTTCTTTGATGCCGTCCGCTGTCCGGTATCAAGTATGGATAGTAAGCCATCAATGATTCGGGAATTGCTGGGAATGCTGCCAAGCCGGCCAGCGATAGTTATCGGCGATCGATACGACGACATTAAGGCTGCGCATGAGAACGATCTTCTGGCGATCGCAGCAAAATATGGATACGGAAAGCCGGAAGAACTAGAAGAATCCGATGCGGAAATTGCCTCGCCGTCCGATTTGCCCAATTTGGTGCATTCCCTTCTTCACGGTCAGTCGTAGCTTAAGACTGGCATTTTCTTAAATACGTCCAGAACAATCAAAAACTGGCTTTGTTTCGGTAAAGCGAAATTAATCGATTTTGGAACCCTTATAGGAATGACTAATCGCTAGTAAATGACAAAACCCTTAAAATTCCTTTAGGGATGTCCTTTAGGGACATCCCCCATTGCAGGAATTTTGCCCCTTCGGGTGTGGGTTTTGTTTAAATATTCGCTCAGGACTATCGCCCTGCAGTGCCTACGGCCCTGGCCATTCATCCCCTAAGCAAGCTTAGGGACCTCAGCAAGCTGAGGGGCATTCTGGCTAATCGAATAAAATTCAAACAAGAATTGTCGGCCCTTCCCATTTTACCTATCGCCGCAATCGACTCAGCCATAAGACCAAATTAAGCCACCATTAATCTGCTAAAATGCAGCGTAACGTCCCTTATAATGGCTACAATTAAAGTAGTAACCCAAAACTTAGGAAGGACGAGACAATGGACACTTCAAGATCTTTGCTTGGGATATTTTTATTAGCGATTGCAGTTATGCTCCTGGCCGGGTGTAACATGCCGCAAGTTAAGCCTACAACTACTTCAGTGCCACTCCCGACCCATGCCGCGCCGGCGCAAAATCCAACCGATACCTCACTATCCCCAAACACGACAGCTCCCGCGCCGGAAATCCAACCAATCCAATCGGGAATAATTATCGATCATAATTGCACGAACCTAGGCCAAATTCCAGATGCCTGGCTCCAGGAAGCCAAGAAACTCGACTTTCATTATGCTCACACCTCTCATGGCTCCCAGATTATCGATGGTCTTCTGGCTCTTGCAGAGCAAGACCAAAAATATGGCGTTACTGTTATTTACGCGGATAACAGGCCGCCGGCGTCTCTCACCTGCGATCCAGATACGCTTTGTATCTACGACGGCAACCCGCCTGATACCTATATCTGCCCAGAAGATTATTGGAGTACACAAAGCGGCATAAATCGAACCCGCTCTGTCGCCGACAGTGGATTGTTCGCTTTCTCTATGTGGTCCTGGTGCGGGCAGCAATCTGACAACTCAGAGGATAGTGTTCAAATTTATTTAGATA
>DAOVFE010000479.1 GCA_030673085.1 Anaerolineales bacterium
AGCTCTGGCTGCAACTTTGGAACGATTGTGGCGCAGAATGTCCGCAAAGCAAGCCTACATTAGCGGCGGCCTGGGCGCTCACCACCAGGGCGAATCTTTTGGTAAAGATTATCAATTACCTAACCAACGTGCTTATGCCGAGACCTGTGCGGCGATAGCCAGCATGATGTGGAACTGGCGAATGCTTGCTATCAGCGGTGATACTAAATACGCTGACGAATTGGAAAGGGCGTTGTATAACGGCGTGTTGGTCGGCATGGGGCTTGATGGTAAGAGCTATTTCTATCAAAACCCATTGGCCGATGACGGAAGCCATCGCCGGGAGCCCTGGTTCAAATGCGCTTGCTGCCCGCCAAATCTAGCCCGTTTGATGGTTTCGCTCTCCGGATACTTCTACAGCATTTCAGAAGAGGGGATCTGGGTGCATTTATACGGTCAAGGACATGCCAAACTGACCTTGCTTAATGGCAGATCGGTGGAATTAGCAGTGAACACTAAATACCCTTGGGACGGTGAAGTGGAGATAGGAATCGAAGGCGAAGGCGAATTCTCTTTGATGCTGAGAATCCCCGGATGGTGTGAGCAGAAAGTAGGGGTAAAAATTAATGGAAAGGCAATCGATCATTCTCACACTTCTGGCCAATACATCGTTCTTAAGCGGGATTGGAAGCCGGGAGATGCGGTAAGGCTGGTTTTACCTATGCCTATCCGGCTTGTCGAGAGCCATCCGTATGTAGATGAGAATATTAGCAAAGCTGCAATCATGCGTGGGCCGATTCTATATTGCTTAGAAGAGTGTGATCATCCGCAAACCGATCTTCGCGATTTGCTACTGCCTGCGGACCCGGATTTATCGGACCAATTTCGCCCCGATCTGCTTGACGGCGTCGTGGAAATTAGAGGGCGGGCGAAACTTTCTCCCCCCGGCAAGGAATGGGAAGGTAATCTTTATCGGATTATCCATCCAGACGGACGTGAAAGTGACGGCGCGCCGGGCGAGCTGACAGCGATTCCTTATTATGCTTGGGCCAATCGCGAAGCCGGGCAAATGATCGTTTGGCTGAAACGGGAGTGAAGCCTATAGTTCTCAAGAGATGCTAACGGCCTGAGTAGAAAGGATTGCATATTGAGAAATCTGCGAAACGCTTTTATCAATAAATCAAGTCTGAATGCACTGAAAAAATCCCAAATGCGAAAATGGGGACGGCATATATTGGGT
>DAOVFE010000368.1 GCA_030673085.1 Anaerolineales bacterium
ACAGGACGACGAAAAGTGTACAAATAATCGCTGCCTGATGTCGATCTCGAAGCAGCAAGAGCAGTAATAAGAATAGAGCTGCGGTTCCCACAATAGCAATTATGAGAGAACGCCAAGCCGCCAAAGGTCTGATTTGTTCAATATTATGAGCCAGGAGAGCCAATATCGGATAAGCGCAAAACAAAATCGGGTGTAGGGGCAATCTATTGAAGATTTTCATACCTGTGATCCCTCTGCTCTTTTCATGTTGTTGCCTTTATGTTAAGTGTATTCGGGTCTCTTGCCACTCCCGAGAATTTTCATTATCAAATTATATAGACATGCTGATCTCTAAAGAAGAATAACGTCATTCAGACATCATACATTTTGAAATCGACCTTAATCAAACATAATTCATCCAAGAAATGTCAATTAAAGTTAAATGACAATAATAATAACTATCAACACTTATGAGAAAGATCAAGGACAAATAGAGACTCTTGCCATTGCATCCCTACTCAAATCTCTACCAATCCCGCCATTAGATTATGAAATACGTTATGCGACATGATTCGTGAAGCAATTCTTGCAATGAAATGATGATTTAACCGATCTATCCAATACAACTATTGAATAATGGCCAATACTACCATAAATATAGAGACCTCCGAGGTCTCGGAGACCTCGGAGGTCTAAACATAATCATTCATGCAAGCAATCTTCGGCTAGATCCATCTTATCAGCAGCCACGGCTTCAACAAACTCCTGATATGCCCGCATAGATGAGAACTGCGACAGAATCACTTCAGTATTGGGCAATGTCCCATTACGTCGCCCGATATATTCCTTATAACGATGAGTCCACTGAAAAAAGCATCCATCAGTAGGAAAATGCCTATCTCGCATTTGGGCTTTTTTCAGTGCAATCATATATAAGATAGCAGATCTTAGACGGCGGCAGCATTGAACGGAATTGTCAGAAGCAATGCATAAGAGACTAGCATATATCAAGAGCTTCTTAGATACAGTCCTTGAGCCCAACTCATGGAGGTAAAGCCTTAATGAACTTGCTTTCGCGACGAGTCTTGCTTTTCGTAGTGGGGGTAATCATTGCAGTTTTAGTGATCGTGGCTGCAGCCAATCCGGCGTTGGCTCAGACTTTATTGCCTTGGGAAACCACTTCAGGTATTTCCAGCGAGCAATTTCAAGAAAGGGCAATAGCCTACCGTGATCTCTCAGCGAAGATGCAAGATGGAGGCACGATTCGAGTAATCGTAAGGTTGAATACCGATTTCATTCCAGAGGGCAAGTGCGCCAATCCTTTTTCAGTTCTGTCGCAACGATGGTCTATCAAGCGGGTACAAGAGCAAGTGCTTAATCAGATCTCTCGCTTTGATGCGACAACTATCCATAGATTTCAATATATTCCAGTGATAGCGCTTGAAGTAGATAACCAAGCTTTGACCGATCTTATAGCTAACCCTATGGTTGTAAGCATTAGAGAAGATGCTGTTATTCCGGTTTCCTTGGAGAATAGCGTTCCACACATTGGCGGTGATCAAGCCTGGTTGGAAGGATTCAGCGGACAGGGACAGGCCATCGCCGTTTTAGATACCGGCGTCGATGGCAGTCATACATTTATGGCGGATAAAGTCGTTTCAGAGGCATGCTATTCGACAACCTATGCTCCATATGGATCGACCTCATTATGCCCGGATGGGATTAATCCGGGGGGAGATGATAGTGAGGTGGGCCCGGGTTCTGGAATCAATTGCGATGCCTCAATCGAAGGCTGCGATCATGGCACTCATGTAGCCGGTATTGCCGCTGGCCACGGCGGAACATTTTCAGGCGTGGCGAAGGATGCAGATATCATTTCCATTCAGATTTTTTCCCGCTTTGAGGGGGATCAATGCACAGATTATGGGTTCGTGAGCCCCTGCATCTTCAGTTACACATCAGATCTGATGAAGGGAATGGAACATGTCTATCAGTTGCGAGATAGCTTTTCGATCGCAGCGGTGAATCTGAGCCTTGGGGGAAGCCAATATGAAGCTCCGTGTGATGATGTTGAAGCTGATATGAAATCGACCATCGACAATTTACGGTCGGTGGGGATCGCGGTGGTTGTCGCTTCGGGTAATAGTGGGCGTACCAATGCAATCAGCGCCCCGGCTTGTATTTCGTCGGCTGTTAGCGTGGCCTCTACTGATCTCTTCGATAACGTTTCGATCTTTTCAAACGTAGCTAGTTTCCTCGATTTCTATGCGCCTGGCGATTTTATCTATTCTTCACTACCTGGCGGCGGCTATAATTACAAATCCGGCACATCGATGGCTGCCCCTCATGTGGCCGGAGCATGGGCGGTATTGAAATCCAAGGCGCCCGGGGCTTCGGTCGATGATAT
>DAOVFE010000314.1 GCA_030673085.1 Anaerolineales bacterium
ACCGCGTTGTAGCGCTGCTTGACTTCGACTTTCTGGCGATAAGGGAACGCGCTTTCGAAATTGCCTATTGCCTATACTGGATGCTACTGCGCTTGGAGGGTCGAAAGCCGGCAGAATGCTATTCGTGGAACAGAGTCGGCCAAATGCTTGGTTGCTACAACTCGACGAGCTCACGGCCGCTTACATCAGATGAAATTCGATCGATCCCCATAGAAATGGCGCGTGTGCCTTTGTATTGGATCGCAGAAGCGAATTTTACTGAAGACCCCATTCGTTCTTTATTGGTCCAGGCTGAAAGCATCGCCTTTTCAAGATGGATGCTCGATCATGGGGAAGAGGTCTCAAATCGCATAAACGATATTTGATTTGATCGATAGAGTTCCATTGCTAGTTGGATGAGGAAAACCATCCAGTCCGTTTTATACAACACAGTAAATCTATGTATCTAGCCCATGTTGAAAACTATTAGGGACATATTTATTAGGATGTATCATGACCGCTTTCACCAACCGGCTCTATGCCGGCGCAACAGACCTGCAAGGGATGATCGATCTAATAATTGCAGTCAGGCCTGCTGATCGCATCACGGATTATCCCGGAGCAGTCGATTTGCAGGAAGCGCTTGCCCGGCCCTTCATACAGGCCAACACGCGTGTATGGGAAGATGCCGGCGGGCGGCTTGTAAGCTTCGCTTTCGTGGACGAATATCGTAATCTGAGATTTGAGATCGCGCCGCGTGCGGCCGGCAGCGATGTCGAGTCGCAGATCATAACCTGGGGCGAAGAATGTCTACGAAAAATCAGATCGAAGCCGGATAAGGAAGTCACGCTGGATGCGAGTTGTAGAGAAGATGATGCTGAGCGGGTTGAGATTCTGCAGCGGCAGGGTTTTAAGTTACAGCCAATACGATCTCTGCACATGGTTCGCGCGCTCGATGAGCCTATTCTCTCGCCCCATCTTCCAGCGGGATTCATTATCCGTCAGGTCGTTGGCGAGAATGAGGTAGAAGCGATCGTCGCGCTCCATCGCGCGGCTTTCGGCACTGATGCTATGACGATCGACGAACGGCTCGCTATGATGCGTACTACGGAGTACGATCCGGAGCTGGATCTAGTCGCCATCGCGCCTGACGGTACATTCGCGGCCTATTGCATGTGTTCGATTAGTCAAGAAGAAAATTCCCGCACTGGGCGGAATGAGGGCTATACCGATCCGGTTGCGACGCATCCCGAATTTCAGCGTCAGGGGCTTGCACGAGCGCTGTTGCTGACAGGGCTTCGCTTATTGAAACAGCGCGGTATGGAGACTGCCGTGCTTGGCACAAGCAGCGAGAACGATGCAATGCGGAAAACGGCTGAGTCGGTCGGTTTCAGCGTGCAATCTGCCAAGATCTGGTTTGCGAAGAAAGTGGCATGAACCTGATGGGGTACATTAACGGATGATAGATATTAGTACTGTATCAGAGCGTCATAGACGCTTATGATAATTAGATATATGAGTCCACTGAAAAAGCATCCACCAGTAGGGAAATACCTTTCTCGCGTTTGGGCTTTTTTCAGTGCATTCACATATGGGATGAATTCTAATATGGCGGTGTATCGATGAATAACAATGATCGTCCCATCAAAGAAGAAATATGGGCGCATTTTAAAGATTTCCAGTATGTGTTTTTGGCGACGGAGGAGGGCGATCAACCCAGGGTTCGGCCAGTAACGTTGATTTATCTTGATAAAAGCTTGTGGATCATAACCGGCGCATCAAGCACAAAGGTTATGCAAATACAGGAGAACCCAAAAGTGGAATTCTGTTTGTATTATCAGAGAGAAGGGAAAGACTGCTACGTTAGAGTTGCTGGTAAAGCAAGTATCATTGCAGATAGAGAGATAAAGGCTAAAGTGGCCGGGCATTGTGATTTCTTCGGGAATTACTGGAAAAGCGTGGACGACCCCGGCTATGCTCTGATTGAGATCTGTCCAATTGAAATTGAATATCTTAGGCCGGGGGAGTCTCAAACGCGAAAGATTTGAAGTCACTGCATAGATGTACTTTTCGTCAGGTTTTCACTTGTGATAAGATGGGACTTGTTTACTCATTGAATGGATTGGCCGGCTTGGGGCGTGGTACTCTGGTTGCGCTATTAAGTTGGTGGAATGCTTTGCTTGATCTTGGGTTCTGTTATGGAGAATAGTCATGTCGAAAGATGAAAAGAAGACGCCAAAGCCCGGCAAGCGCTTGCAAGTACAGCTATCGCCGAATTTGGAGCCGATTTATGTAAATTTTGCTTTGATTACCCATTCGCACTCGGAAATCGTAATTGACTTCGCTCAAACTATGCCGCAAATGACACAGGCCCGGGTAAAGGCGCGAATAGTAATGACGCCGCTAAATGCCAAGCTGCTCTTACGGGCTTTGAGTGGGACGCTTAAACGGTATGAGGATAGCCACGGTAAAATTGAGATTCCGGAAGGACCCTCTCTAGCCGATCAATTGTTCAAACCATTTAGACAAGAACCTCCGCCAGGTAAGGAAGAGTGATGGATAAATTGAATGCTATTGGCGAGCGTATTCGACAGAGCCTGGAAGAGAAAAGTGAAGCCAGGGATCGGATTCTGCAGCTTTCACGATCGATGATCCGCGATTGCTCTAGGGCAATTCGTGCTGTACATAGAAACGAAAGAAAGGTGGCGCTTGAGCGGATCGAATCTGCCGGAGAGATGTTAAAAGCGCTAAAAAGCGAATCTATGCCCTATCCGGATCTTTTTTTTGCTGGCTATTGTCGTGATGCGAGGAAGGAA
>DAOVFE010000381.1 GCA_030673085.1 Anaerolineales bacterium
GATCAGTGCCAAATACAGAGTCGGAAATCGCGCCGTACTCGAAATATGAAAGATCATCCGTCTTTCCAACCAAGAATACAGTCGGCTCATAAATCTGTTTCCATAACGAAAGCGCCGAACTACTGTCGGGCGCAATGCTGGAGCGCAGCGCCTGGGTCAGGAGCAAAGCACGTTGTGTCTCGAAATTATCACGCAGCCGATATGTCAATCGCCCATACCACATCATGGACTTGAAATAGTGTTTAAGCTGCTCGCTTCGTGTATAGTGCCCGCGGGGAATATATTGGGTGTAATCTTCAATTAATTTCTTTTCGAGATCCTCTCGATCCCAGATTGGTGAAATATCCTGAACGGAATGCGCTTCGATGAGCGCCAGCTCAGATTCAACCAGATCGCTGACCTCAGCCGGTGTTTCTATATCCATTTCCAACAGCCGGGCAGCAACCGCAAAGAAAGCCAGATTGCGCCGTGCTGGTTCAGATAGAGACGTGCCCTCTAAAGTCATATACTGCGCTCTGCTGGCATCCATCATTGCTGCAGTGAGATTCTCAAGTATTGGAATGAACTTGCTGGTCTCCAGATCGCGCAGGAGCTTATCAAAAAGCAAATGATAAACGTGAAACACACTATCGGTTGTAATAAAGGCCGACGTCTCACTATATCGCCACGCTTCATAAATCTGATAGAACTCTCGATACTGGCCAGATACAGGCGCCGTAACAACAAATCCGTTCTGGCTGAGCAGAGCTTGTTGCTCAGGGGAAATATCCAGACTATCAATACCTTGAACTACTGCCAGATCAATCGGCAAATCATAGCCGGTAAAATCCTTAGGCAATTCTATGCTTACTTTTTTATAACTGCCAAAAGCCGGCGGGTTTGCACCCGTCGGGGGCGTGGGCGATGGCCCGGTCACTTCCTCGGTAATTGTTTCGGCCGGACTAGTTGCTTTTTCCGGATCTGCAGGTTGCTCTGGCACCAGAAAATTGCAAGCCAATACAGCCAACAATATAGTGATTGCTGCAAGCCTAATATATCTCTCCCTAATCATCTTTCACCTCCGAATAGTCCCCTGCGCTAGAATGAGATCCACTCCATTCGAAATACAAATTGGACTCAGGCTTAGTAAATATCCTTCCGGACCACGTGATAGCAGTGTAAAGCCAAACCCATTCCATTTCCAAATAGCAATTTCTTGCGATTGCCACAGCGAAGCATCATAACTTGTTTCAATTGTAACAAGTTCCTGTTGATTATCATTATTAATGTCAGCCGCAGCAAATGCTAATAAGGGATTTGCAAGCGCGGAGCCGGCCCATATTTCAGCAAATTCCTGTCGCCTCCAGCCAATGAGTATCAAGTGGCTTGATTTTCCATTATGATTGTGAAATTCCTTGATTCTGCCAGGAACCGGCAGGTAAGCATCAATCGGCCATGGAGCAAAATCACGCCATACTAGTAAGGCCACTTCCGGTTGTCCATCAAGATTCAAGTCTGAGATCTGCGCTTGAATCACATCCCAATCCAATGGAGTAACCCACAAAGTTACGCCGCCTTGTTGGATTTCAGCAATTCCGTCATTGAGTACAACCTGCTCAATTTTGCCGTCTCTGTTTAAATCAGCCCGCAAAAGAAGCGGCACTAGATCTACAATAGACCTATATGGTATGCGATGCCAACCACCGTCCATCCAACCCATTAATGTCAGGCAAGTCGGCGAAACAAGGCTCAATGCCAGAGCACTTACTATAAGCAAGCCGGGACAGTATCGTTTCATAGCATCATCCAATTCATTTTGACACAACCTATCCTTACCCGCAACCACGCACATGTGGATGTTGAAAAACATATTTGCCCATTAAAGAGAGCGGTGGCCGGGTTTGTTAGGACAGCAAAATGCTGTTTATAGGTGATAAGCTGACCCCTGTTCATGCCGCAATCTCATGGGCAAGTGTAGCCCAGTAGACCTCATTTGGCGTTCTCCTGCTGAGACTTTGATGTCGGCGGTGACCGTTGTAGAACTCAAAATAGGTTCCCAGTCCCTGCCGAGCATCAGCCATCGATTCGTACGCCTTCAAATACACTTCCTCGTACTTCACGCTTCGCCATAGCCGCTCGATGAACACGTTGTCTATCCAGCGCCCCTTGCCATCCATACTGATCTTGACACCCTGGGTGCCAAGCATATCTGTAAAACCTTCTGATGTAAACTGACTGCCCTGGTCGGTGTTGAAGATCTCCGGTGGGCCA
>DAOVFE010000367.1 GCA_030673085.1 Anaerolineales bacterium
ATGCCAGATTAAACCGGCGGATCTGACGCTTGGACACCTAACACGCCTACTTGCTCAACATCCACAGGGACGCCATCGATCTCTGTCGGGAGTAAATCGGATGATGCTATTTGACTGGCTGGCAGCTTATGTGAAACTAAAATCACTAGCCCGACCTCATCCGTCAAAGCGCCTCCGCATTTACGCATCCCGACCCCAACGCCAATCACGTTCGCCTTTGCCAATAACTCGTTTTCATGTTCCCGCCGAACCTTTTGTGCTTTAGCAAAGGCTCGCCGGACGCTTTCCGAATCTTTTCTTTTTCCAGTCATAGATCAACCCGCAGTGTATTTAAAACATCGCTGATTGGATTGTAGATTGTAGCTTGATCCGAGCCGGCAAAGAGCAATCCCACAGCATGGAGCGAATCGGCAGCCACGAGAAGCGAACCGGAATCACCTGGCTTAGACATCGGCGTGCTAACCAATTGGCCAATAAATCTCGCGGTATGATCACCATAGCGCACATCCACCGTAGTGTCTACCACCCGAATATCTCCAAAAGTAAGGCCAGTCGATCGACCGGATTTACGGACCCGCATCCCCAATTCAACCGGCATATCCCCTTCAACTCTGCCGATCTCCAGTATGTCCTCCCGCAAGAGCTCGTTTTCCTTAGGATGAGCTAAAGCGGCATCGATCCGATTTATGGCGTTTTCATCCTGGCGATAGGCTTGAAGTCGGTGTTCTGAACCCATTAGACTTGCGATAGCATTCGCTATGCCAGCCGCGCCTTCAGCGACGCCACACCTAGATGGGGCGATACGAAAACGAATAGGTACAAACCGCTCCAGAGCGGCAATGGTGTCGGCCGGCCGCCTTCCTCCATCCACCGCGCCCGGCTGAAGGATAGCATCACCAATATTGGCATTGTTGCTGTTTGCCAGTACATGATTATTCGAAAGAATCAACCGATCGCCGCTTGCGCGATCATGTACCAAACACCCAAGCGTTCCTCCCGTGATTTGATAATGGCCTATGCTCACTCCACCAGGCGCAGGTCGCCAGCGATCTGTCCGCGCTTGCAGCGCCCGTAGATCGCCAACTTCCAAAACATCGGTTGGAATACCTCCAACCTCAGGCGGCACAAGCGCCGCCGGCGTTAACCCCGCTTCCGGCACCTTCTGGCGAACTAAGGCAACAACACAAGGCTCCTTGATGATTTGACCTGCACGAACTTTGTAGCCTGTTCCTACTCCGACCACATTTGGCCGCGCCAGAAGTGACTCCTCATGCGAAGCTTTGATTGTGGCGACCTCATCCCATCCAGACATACTTTGCCTCCCCTGTCTCAAAGCGTCCCAGCCAATTCCAGTATACAAGCGAGTTGGATAGATTTGTAATCCACTTTGTAAATCTACTTAAAAATTGCCGCCCGCATAAAAAAGCATATATTCAAAATATGGGGCTTGTCCATATCTTAGATCTGTCGTCTGTCAGGTATAATTGCATCCTTGGCCCCGTAGGGTGACTATAAGGCTGCATCGATTCTTTACCTATTTCCTAACCTATTTCCTGACAATCGTTTATAAGAGTGCAAGACGAAAGCAAGGAAAGTTACGACAATGAAGCGCAAAGCCAAAATGAGCGCAAATTGCCCCTACGACCTGATCGCCATTGACGTAGATGGCACACTGCTCAACTCCCAAAAAGAGCTTAGCCTCCAAAATGAAGAAGCTGTCAAAGCCGCTAGGGAGTCGGGCGTACTTGTAAGCCTGGTTACCGGCCGCAGCACTTTCTCACTAAAGCCAATCCTGGAACGCCTTGGCATCGATCAACCTTATATTGGTTCAGGCGGCGCTTTTATCATCGATCCGGCAGAAGATAGAATCATTGATTATCGACCGCTGGGTCGCCCCTCACTCAAAATTCTTGTCTCCGCCGCTCGCGCACAAAAAACGGCTATCTTTTTCTACCTGCCGGACGCGATCTACTGCGAAGCGCCGCCGGGAGCGCTTGAAGGGTGGAAATCGCCTGGCGGCTATACGCCCATTCAGGTTAAAGACATCCTCAAAGACACGGGGGCAGCCCCAACCAAGGTGGCAATTTATGGCAACTATGATCGGTTGATTCAAACCAAGGAGCAGGCAATAAAATCCGGAGCGCGGTTATCCATGTCCTTTCCCCATCCATGGTTTCTCGATGTCACCCGGGAAGATGCCGACAAGGGCCATGCGCTGATCCGCCTGGCAACCTATTTACAAATCCCAACACAAAGAATTCTCGTCATTGGAGACGCCGAAAACGACCTTCCTATGTTTAGAGTGGCAGGTTTCTCAGTTGCTATGGGGAATTCAACTCCGGATGTTAAAGCCGCCGCCGATCTTATCGCTCCCTCCAACGACGAAGACGG
>DAOVFE010000263.1 GCA_030673085.1 Anaerolineales bacterium
CGGGCTTATCGGGCCTGGCGAAGTGAGGAGCGTCCTGTTGTAGTTACCCATACGTATGAGGCGCCGCCGACTACTGATCTTGACCCTGAAACTGGCCAATGTAATGGTGCGTTTGCGATTGCCTGTGAAGATCAAGCGGCTGAAGTAGAAGTAGATACAGAGACGGGTCATGTCAATGTTCTACGGATTATCTCGGCGAACGATGTTGGCAAAGCGGTTAATCCTCAGATTGTAGAAGGGCAGATTCAGGGTGGAGCTATCCAGGCGTTCGGCTGGGCGACGATAGAGAACTTTATCATGCGGGATGGAATCGTCCTCACGCCAAATTTCAGCACCTACTTGATTCCCACCGCGCTGGATGTGCCAGCGGAGTTTGAAGCACTGATCATCGAGGCCCCACTCGAAATTGGACCATGGGGTGTGAATGGGCTTGGCGAGATGCCATTCCTGAGCGTAGCAGCCGCGATTCTTGATGCCGTGCGCGATGCTACGGGAGTATTGTTCGATAGCATACCACTGACGCCAGAAAAAGTGCTGGCCGGATTGAGGCGAGTAGCACTCGAATAATTGCGTGTGAAGGATTCTGATGAGGTTGAAAATGCCCAGGACGGAAATTAGCTTAAGGAAGTTTGGATATTTGTTGAATCTATAATAACTAAACGACGGGCATGAATCCGATTGCAGGCTTCCAAGGTCGGGTAATCGAGTCCAACAGTATGTAGCAGGCCATGGAGACCCATGAACCTATTATCGTTAGATAAGCTATGAAATCTAATTGATGGAATAGGTTCGGGGAAGCGATTGCGAATTTCCTCTGAAGCGACGATCATTGCATCCATTGGATGAATGCCCGATAGAGATTCCATAATCCGAGGTGGTGTTGGATTTAATTTGATTTCAAAACCACGGTTAATTTTAATCTCCACTCATTGAATGACTTTATCGGCAGCTTGGAATTGAATTTGCGGTAATATTTATAGGATCCTTTTTATTCGATTAGCCAGAATACCCTCAGCTTGCTTAGGGGATGAATGGCCAGGGCCGTAGGCACTGCAGGGCGATAGTTCTGAGCGAATATTTAAACAAAACCCGTACCCGAAGGGGCAAAATTGCGCAATGGGGTATGTCCTTAAAGGACATCCCTAAAGGAATTTTGAGGGTTTTGTCATTTACTTTTACCTTTTCTGTTGATTTGGCCCGCATTATGCGATGGGCTTTACCGAGCAGGCCCCTTGATATATATCAACAGAGATCACAGATTGGCAATGGAGCGATTTGGCCGGAGAAAACCGGGTCTTTTTGACTATGTGAGAACCATCGCTATAATCATGGCTATATTTCGTAGGAGCGATATATGAAAACGTATCGTGTAGATTTAGAACCAATTGGCCGGCGAGCGGAGGTCGAAGCTGGCAAGACATTGTTAGATGCGGCCCGATTAGCGGGGGTAGAGCTGGTCGCTCTTTGTGGGGGAATAGGCGTTTGCGGCGGCTGTCGAGTGAGGTTGGCAAAAGGCACGCTTTCGCAGCCAACTCAGAACGAGGTAGACTCGCTAGACGAAGAAGACCTGGCCAACGGATACCGGCTCGCATGTCAGGCGGTTCCCCAGAGCGATGTCAAGATTGATATCCCGCCCGAATCCTTGACCATGGCCCAGCGCTTGCAGGTCGAGGGCAAGGACATTGAGATTCAACTGGATGAGATTGTAAAGCCAATAAATCTTCAACCGCCCATTCCTGACCTGGATGATCTACGGGCAGATACCACCCGCCTGAAAACTGTCGCAGCGGGGAAAGGGATCGATTCGCTAGAATTTGAGATTCCAGTCTTAGGTGAGCTTTCCAATCAATTACGGGCTCAGGATTGGAAGGTGCGCCTGGCGCTGCGCGGAAACCGGGTGGTCGGCGCGGTTACTCTAGAAGAGCCATTGCTTGGCCTGGCGGTTGATATTGGAACTACTAAAGTCGCCGGCTATCTGATAGATCTTGGAACCGGCGAGACACTGGCTAAAACTGGCGTTATGAATCCTCAAATTGGCTACGGCGAGGATGTAGTAAGCCGTATTTCTTATTGCAACGAACATACAGGGGGTCGAAAGCTCTTGCAGCAAAAGCTAGTTGATGTACTTAATCGAATGGTGGAGGACCTTTGCACAAGGACTGGAGCTAGAAGGGAGCAAGTTGTAGAGGCGGTTCTAGTGGGGAATACGGTCATGCATCACCTGCTTGCCGGCCTGCCGGTCCGTCAGTTGGGATCTTCGCCTTATGTGCCGGCTGTCGCTGAGGCGATGGACTTCTTGGCCCGAGAGGTAGGCCTCCACCTAAGTCCAGGCGCGCATATTTACCTGCCGCCGAATATTGCCGGTTTTGTGGGTGCCGACCATGTGTCTATGGTTCTTGCTTCGGAGATCTGGAACACAGATCAAACGGTCATCGCCCTAGATATTGGGACCAATACCGAGATTACGTTAGCAAGAAGTGGAAAAATATTATGCTGCTCATGCGCTTCTGGACCGGCATTTGAGGGGGCTCATATAAAGGACGGTATGCGGGCCGCGCCTGGTGCAATTGAGAAAATCCAATTTATTGGAGGCGAATTTCAATATCAGACAATTGTACAACGGCCGCCGGTGGGTATCTGCGGATCAGGCATTCTTGATGCCGCAGCCACATTATTGGATGCCGGTGTATTGGATAGTATAGGACGTCTTAGGAAAGATGCGCCCTCTGTGCGGGGCGAAGGTGGCAAAGCCGAGTTCGTACTGGTTCCCGCAGAAGATACCGGCCATGGAAGGGATATTGTAGTAACCCGCAAGGATATCAATGAGATCCAGCTTGCTAAAGGGGCTATCCGAGCCGGAATTGAAATCCTGTTAGATGAGGCCGGTCTGACTGCCGAAGACTTGGATCGGATAATTGTCGCTGGCGCGTTTGGTACCTATCTAGATGTCCGTAGTGCAATCCGAATTGGAATGTTACCTGATATTTCTTTGGATCGTTTCAGTCAAATTGGGAACGCTGCTGGTATGGGGGCAAAGCAAATGCTGGTATCTGCCGCCCGTCGGCGGGAGGCATCTCGCATTGCGCAGCGTGAGCAATATATTGAGTTATCGACCCATCAAAGATTTTCTAAAATATATATGAAATGCCTTTCCTTTTAACCTGGGCCCGGCATGCTGAGCAGATAATGAGACTAATTAATCGTTTGCTCGGTAAGCCAAGAGATGCGCCAGTAAATGACAAAACCCCTAAAATTCCTTTAGGGATGTCCTTTAGGGACATCCCCCATTGCGGGAATTTTGCCCCTTCGGGTGCGGGTTTTGTTTAAATATTCGCTCAGGACTATCGCCCTGCAGTGCCTACGGCCCTGGCCATTCATCCCCTAAGCAAG
>DAOVFE010000085.1 GCA_030673085.1 Anaerolineales bacterium
GTGGCAAAATTGAAGTAGCTGGGGGCAGTTTCCAAGGCATGGCTTTTAGCCTGGGCAATGATAGTTTCTGGTGGGCCGAAGCGTTCGATTGCCTCTGACGATGCTTCGGCTTCTAGCGCCGCTAATGCCTGCTCTTCGACATCATCTCGCAGGAAGCGTCCGGGGTACGGATCGAACAGAGTTGGGTCAGACCCAGCAAGCTGCAGCTTCTCCCGCTCGTAGATGAAACGGTAGACGTCTTGCGTCAGTTTGGCGTAGGGGAAAGAGTGGTAGGCCTTTGGCGGCAGATGGGTGATGACAAGCTCCTTATCCAACCAGAATCGATATCCCGCCAATCGGGCATTAATCAGGTAATCAATATCCTCGCCACGGGTGATACCTGGGTCAAATCCCACGTGGGTGAATAGGTCACGGTGAAAGGCCATATTTCCACCAAAAGCCACCGGTGATAGTGATAACCGTTGCGGGACGGCTTGTAAAGCTCGAGTACCATCGTTCATAATAGCGCTTTTATCCTGGAAGATATTGCCTATGTGTGGATCCTCAGGAAGCAGTACATCGCCATCGGCGTTGAGATAGAAGCCGGCCAGGCCCAGGATACGCTGGCTGCCGTATTCTCGACCGGCAAACTCGGTGGCAATACGCAGGTAATCGGGCTTAACTACTTCGTCGTCATCCAGGGCGATGATAATCTCAGCTTTCAAGGCGTGGGAGAGAAGCAATTGCAAGTTGCGCACGCCGGCGTAGCTGCTCATCTGAACGTGGTCAGCCAGGTGAGGGTAGCATTCGCGGATGTAGGCGGCGTCGGCTTCGGTCGACTGGGCAATAGGATAGTGAGCGCGGAAAGGGGCGATCAGACGCTCAACTTGATCGGCGGCGGCCTGTTCCAATTTGGGATGGGTCGCGGCGGTGAGGACAAGCACGTTAAATTGCGGGCCTTCAAGAGCGACTAAACTATTCAGCAGGCGCGGCAGTGTGCTCTCCCCGTCCAACGGGGTGGGGTGATCATAAATAATTTCAATCGGTCCATCCGCCCGCTCACTGTTCCAAGTCCAATAAGTTGGGATAATGATAATGATATTTGACATTTTTCCCTCTCAAGACCTCGGAGGTCCAAAAAAGAACCTTCGAGGTGTGGGTTACTTGAATTCAACATCCTCCACATAGCGATGGTAGTGGTCGCAGGCTACTTCACCTGTTTGGCCCTGGAAAATGGCGCCTTCATTTTGGCAAAATGTGTCCCAGATGGAAAGGCCGCGCCCTCCCTCGACCGTCCCTCCCTCGATCTGGTAGGCGGATGTTGCCGCTCCCCATAGGAAGTTATCCGGAAAGCTCAGGATGTTGCCGGTCATATAGAATTATCTAATCTACGGTTTACAAATAGCATAGACCTCAACCGTCGATTTTGAATTTGCCCTTACCCGGTAGATTCCTGGCATGTTAATTTCACATATCCCCTTAAACACTTCCACCTTATCCCATACCAAATCTGGCTTGGGAGCAATAAAGTGATAATGTGGAACGAGGACTTCTAGTACCAGTTCGACATCCTCCGGCCGGGCTACAACATGGCCCTGGTTGAATACCGGTATGGGAGTAAAGGCTTCGAAACCCTGCTCCTTTATAAGTTCCCCTTCTCCAAACTCTCCACTCACGACTCTAACCATGTAAGGAGCTCTCTTAGGCAGCGGTAGAGACACCTCCGAGAATCCCAGATACCATTGGATTAGAACCCTATCCAAGTAGAAGGCATCAGCTCTATTAGATGCCTGAGTCCCGTAATCCATAACGTATCCAAACCAGCCGGATTCTACGGTAGTATGCAGCGCACCAGTTATTAGAAGCAGGAAAGTGTGTTTGCCAAATTTGCCGCTCGAAAGCAGGACTCTTTCATCCAACGTCCACTTCGCGCCCGAAACGTAAGGGAAGTAAAGACTTCCCAAGGGTTCTCCTTCCTCGCTTATACACTCAACTATATGCTTTCCATAGTCTGCAACGAGGAGCTTCTTTCCCCAGGGCGCTATCCGCAATGAATCCAGGCTTGTTGGAATGGAGTACTGCCTGACCTTCTCTACCTTCTCGGGCCCTGTAAGCACATACAACCCGCCATCTCCACCCCGCATTGGGTTTGAGATCAGCCAGAGCCTACCTTGGGAGTCTAGAGCAGTGCTCGTTATTCCTCTAACCGGAAGTTCTAACTCTCTTTGGAGTTGCAGATTCTCCAAGTTCCTTATCTCCACATGGTTTATCCCTGTGGCTATATATAGAAGGCTTTCTTCGGCGTCTATGTAGGTTTCAAGGCCGCTATCCCATTTATATGGAGTTGTAACTTCGGAAAGGATGGAATCACCCTTAAACTTGGCCACGGCATATGTGCCTGGCTTTGCGGCCGGATGAATGCCGGCTATTATCTCTTCCGGGTTCAGAGGGTTATATTGTGCATCGGCGACATCGAGGAAAACGGCTCCTGGGAATTTGGCTGGGTTGTACTTATGAAGGCCGATACCGTAGCTTTTATTTAAGAGATGAGACATCTTCTATCTTCCTGGAGGCAAACAGAGAGATGCAAAGCACGTTTTATGTGCCGTTGCGCTGCGTCCGTTTATGACGGGTAACATCTACCGTCGAATCATCCGCGATTGTCCTGCGCTCATGCCACGTAGAGAGGTGATAAGTTTCGCCCCATAATGTTAAGCAAATAAGCCAATCCTACTGCAGCCTTATATTATCGCTTTAACCACATAATCATAGATGCGCCGTTTTATTCGAAGTTCGTTTAGTTGCTTGCCCAACTCGGCTACTTCTGGGTTTAGGGCATACAAGTACTCATAATCCAGCTTCCCTTGCATTGCCAACTTGCGCTGATTGAGCAGCAGCGAGAACCGCAATTCGTACAGTTCTCGCTTGAGAACATAGTAGCGATGCTGAAGGGAGAGCAGGTTATCTTCTTTTGCTCCCTTCAACTGCTCCGTAATTTGAGATAGTTGCATCTTATGCCGGGTGATTTTCGCTTCGATCGCCTGGAGCACTTCGGGATCAGGCCGTCCTTTATTCTTACCTACGCGCCAAGCGGGGAATATTAGGGGGGTGACAACTTCTGCAAAAGGTGCAGCGTCAATCTCCGGCAAGTCTTTCTCTATTACTACGGTCATGATCTCTTTCGCCGGTACGCTCTCCTGGATGTCTTCCAAGCTGCCCCAAACGCTCGTCTTTCGATAGGGAAAGCTAAACGGATAAGACTTGTTGGTGGGGTTATAGAATCTAGCAAGCGGTTTATCGTTATAGAAGCTCAGGCTGCTTAAAGGCAGGTTTTCTTGTAGGAACTGCCATTGGGTCCGCTCACCTTTTCCGTGAGCTGCGACAACCAGCGGCGGATTTTGGAAACCGGCGTTCAATTTATGAATGGTCAGATCGTCAATGGATGTTGAGCTAAACATGACTGCGATCTCATGTCTCACGGTTCGTTCGCAACGGGCGTCTGGCACGTACATGAATGGGCCTGCATCCCCGGCCCGATGCTGTAAACCGGATGCGGTAAGCCATTCAACTGACCGCCGTAGAGACAGATATATAGTTCCATCATCTTCAGCCTGGTAGGAATGGAGGCCTTTGGCCATGATCACTGCTGAGGATAGGTCATCCGAAATAGCTACGAAGTCATGAAATGGAAATACTTTTACCTCGCCCAATTCGCGTTGTCCCATGAGAACTTTCGCCAGCCCACTTTCAAGCTGGCGGGGCAATAAATCTTGATCAACGACCGGATGACTGACTACATCGAACGGCATCCCCGCATAAATCTCTCCTGTATGAGCCGTTTCAAATGCCATATCCACCCGGAAATTGGTTCCCCGAGAATCTAGATCTACCTGCCAGCGCAGGAGAGGCGTTTGGTCAAATATGAGCCGAACCGTGGCGGATACATCCGCTCCATCCAATTGCAAGGAGCAGTCGAAACGTACGACGCAATGGTGGGCGCTTTTCTCCTCGACGATAAGCGGGCCGGAAGACTCGCAGCGGGAACGGTGTCCCCGTGCTTCATCGGAATATGTGTCACCTTTATCTTTGTCAATAACCAGATACCCTAGTGTGGCCGCGTCTATCTGCACCGCGCCGTCAGCGGCGACGGTTGCACTGTAATGGTCATTTTGCCATTTGAATGATTTGGTAGGCTTATTGGGCCGTTCTACAGCCGCCGTTTGGGTGATCTGCCATGCGCCAATCCCATTTGTTGCCAGATGACAAATCTGATCCCGCACTACCTGCCATCCTTCATAGGCAAAGGGATTGGTGCTAACTGCATACATGCCCGGCGCGAAATCCTGTAGAACGTAGGCCAAGGAGGTATAAACATCTTTTTTTATGCCCTCATAGAGTTCCCGATAGCTATGCTCCATTTTTTCATGAACCTGATCAATACTTACGCCGCAAATGCAGTCATGGATGGTATTTTGCAGCAGTGTGCGCCCCCAGGTTTCATATTGTTGCGAATCGAATGCTCTGCCCTTAAATCGGGCCAGCACTGCCAGCGGCTCACACATCTTGTACAGCAAACGCTCACAGTCCCAGTTCATTATCTTTAGATAAGTTCTGGTGGATAACGTCCCCGGAAAAGTTGCGCCATATTTCCCAGAGTTCAGCTCACCAATTATGACAGGTAGGTCTTGAAGCTTGCCGCTCAATTCATGAGCGAATTCACCAGGGGATGATTCCTTGATTTGGATGTTTTGGGGAATGGCTGTCGCGTGCTGTTGATAAAAGAGTATAGGGTCTTCTGGGTTTTGCTCTAGGTCATAGCCATCAAACAAGGGGATATCAGCCGTAGGATAGAAAGGCTGCAATTTAGCCACTTCTGCCTTGAGTCGCCGGATAGCGACTTCGGGCACATGGGTGATGCCGTATAGATTGCGATAACCGCCAAATAGATCGATTGTGAATAACTGATGACCATCTGCGCCTTGCCAATAAAAATAAGGTTCCAGCTTGGGAACGCCGCGCCAGACAAAGACGGCATCCAATCCAAATAGTTTGTGCAATTGGGGCGCTTGCGAAATGTGGCCAAATGTGTCAACCATCCATCCAACATGATTGTGCCCGCCATACCGCAGCATATCCTGCCGCCCGTAGAGCAAATTTCTAATTAATGTCTCTCCGCCTGTGATTCGCCAGTCCGGTTGGCAGTAGTATGGCCCGATGATTAGATGCCCGTTTTGCACCAGGCTGTTTATTTTATCCTGGTAACTCGGATCTAGTTGCAGTAGATCTTCGATCACCAGGGTCTGTCCATCAATTAGAAATTTATAGTCAGAGTTATTTGTCTTCAATTGCTCGAGCTTGTCAATGAGTCCGGGAATCCATTGACTGGTGTAGATCGAAGTTAAGAACCATTCCCGATCCCAGTGGGTGTGGTTGATGATATGTACTATAGCCCTCATTGGGATATCCTCATCTATTGCTGCGAATGAAATCTAATAATTCATTAAGCCGGCGTGTGGCCGCGGCGACGACTATGTCGAGGAGATTATAGCAGACGTAAAGTGCATTGCCGCAATTAGAGACGGCACTGGGCATGGCGATATAGCATCCCCGCTACTTCTCTAGCTTCAGGACCGGCGACGCTTAATGCTGCAAAACTAGCGCCGGGTTGTTCGGGTTTAATTGCGCCACTCATAGCCGATTGACGCGATCCGTCGCCACTTCATGGTAGAGTATGTGGAATTGCTCATTACGGTGGACGACGGCGCAGTTGAAGACGGACCTGGGTCTCACAAGGATATTTGCTCCTTAATGCCAGAAACAGGGTTTATGGAGTGATAAAGCAAATCTACTGAGATTACTTATTCCGCTGCGCCAATAAAAAATCAATAAGTTCGTTTAGGATTACGCTGGCTGCGCAGCAGACATTATCTGTTCCACCGTAGAATATAAGGAGCTTATCTCCGATGACAACCGCGCCTTCAGGGAATACGACGTTCGGGACGTCGCCGATTCTCTCGTACTCTTCCTCTGGTTCCAGGATCGGTTCTGGCGAGCGGGCGATGACTTTCCAGGGTTTCTCAAGATCGAGAAGCGCGGCGCCGGCTCGATAAACAAGGTTATCATTAACCCCATGGTAGATTAGCAGCCAACCCTTATCGGTCTTTATCGGAGGCGGACCAGATCCTATCTTCCTGGACTCCCAGGGCTGTTCTGACTTCATTGTAAGTCTATGCCCATGCATCCCGCCAGTCAGGTTGTTGAGATAGGCAAACCAGATGCCAGGAGTTTCGGTTGGATAGTCAGAGCCGATCCAGGCGCTTGGTCTATGCAGAGCAGCATACTGGCCGTTGATTTTCTCTGGGAAGAGAACGGTGTCCCGCTGATTGGACCCGTAAGGAGTGATGATACCCAATCTTTTAAAACTCATATGCCCGGACTCATAAATAACCTCGGCCAGGGAGATGCGAGTACGCGCCTGCGGTATCATGGGCATGCCGATGCGGCTACGGACGGAGTAGGGAGGACATGGCGTGGGTGTGATAACGTAGGTCATATAAAGCCGGCCATCGAGGGCTGTAAGCCGGGCATCCTCAACTGACTTCTCCCACAATTCCGGTTCAGGCGAGAAGCAGGGCTCGTTCGAACGATCTAAAAGTTTGAGGTCCTCGTCAAAGACGGCATGACCTAGCCTTGAGATATATTCAGCGTACTCTCCGGTTGCTCGATAGAGCAAATGGATTTTGCCGTCGATATAGGTGGCGGCGGGGTTATAGACCTCGATAGATTCCCAGCCATCTCCCCGTGGCTTCAGAATGGGATTTCCTTGGTAGCGCATGAGTTTCATGATGATTTATCTCCTATCCCGATTATTAGAAATTGAGGGCACATGTAAGAGCAAACATGTGCCCTCCTTGTACTAGCAGACTAGAGTGGTCTATTTTACCAGAGCCGGTTCGATACGTTCGCAGAAGGCTGCGACGCTATCTTCAACTGACTTCTGGCCCAGCCACATCTCGCTCAATTCCTGGCCCCAGGCGTCCCACATCTGACCCATGTTGGGGATGACGGGGTAGTAATTGATCTCATCCACGGTGTAGGAGATTAGTACATCACGGTGGGCAGGGGGTAAGGTGGGGTCGAGGAAGGCAGCGGAGCTGGCGTACTCGATCATTGATGGTGTCGCCGTTCC
>DAOVFE010000387.1 GCA_030673085.1 Anaerolineales bacterium
TTGTTATCGATGATCTGAACGCGTTGCACAAATTCGAAATCTTTTAGCGAATGGGCAAATCGAGAAGCATCCTGGCGTAAATGGAAAACTACGCTGCGCCCGAAAAGGCGACGGCGTAGTGCGGCTGGTGTATCCACGGCGATGAGTTGAGTGTTTAATACTGCAACTCGATCGCAAAGACGGTCGGCTTCATCCAGGTTATGGGTACAGATAAAGATAGTGCGTCCCTCATGCTTGAGGCTGGCGATGAATTCACGGACAAGTCTAGCGGCTTGCGGATCGAGGCCGCTGGTGGGCTCATCCAAAAAGAGCACTTGAGGCTCGTGCAACATGGCCCGGGCGATGGCGAGCTTATGGCGCATACCCTTAGAAAGTGTACCGGCGGGTTCTTGACGCCGGTCCCAGAGGCCAAGAAGACGCAGATAACGCTCGACCTGGGCGCTAACATTCTCTACCCGGTAAAGATAGGCGAAGAAGGCGAGATTTCGTTCGGCGCTCAAGCGATCATAGAGTCCAGGCGATTCGGTGAGAATCCCGACATTTTGCCGTATCTCGCTATCCTGTTCTCCGATTTGATAACCGGCTACTCGGGCCTCGCCTTTAGTGGGAGCAATCAGAGCGGCCAGCATTCGGATAGTAGTCGTTTTGCCGGCGCCGTTTGGGCCGAGAAAACCGAAAACCTCACCGCGTTTGGCCGAAATCGTAAGCCTGTCAACCGCAAGCGTTTGGTCGAATTGTTTGGTCAGGTTCTTAGTAATGATCATTTGATGTCCATTCAAGTAGCATAACGAGAAGATTATTTATTCAGCGCCGCGATTAGCCTCAATTCAAAAGAGAAGGGGCGGAGAATTCGTGAGCAAGTTCATAATATGCCGGGATGCCATCCTAGCCGTTATCGATTATACATAGCGACTGTCATCTAGTCGATCTGAATCGATATTAGATTGATCGGATCGTTTTAGCTGAGGGAGACTTACTATCGTATCGGGCTGAGGCAAGCTTTTAATTGACGGCGAGGTGTACAGTGCTCTGATAATTAGCAGACTGAGAATAGCCATTACGCCAACTAAGGCCTCGGTAACGTAAATACCCCATAATTGAAGGCTGAACACGGAAACCCCATCGACGATCGCGTGCCAAAGGATAGCCAGCCACAGCCAATATAGTTTACGTCGAATGAAAGCCTGGAGCACGATGACGGTGAGGGACAAATGCAGACAGAGGGCGAAGGCGCGCTCCAATGCGCCTAGCAATACCTGATACCACGGCAAAGACCAGTAAAGATCAAGTTGAGCTTGCAGCGCCGCTGCCCGATCGGGAAAGACGAGTTTTGTCGGATCAACACCCAGGTAAGCTAGTGCCTGAATAAGACTGAGTAGAGCTATGGCTCCAATAAGGACGGCTTCTGCGCCGCCATGGCCAGCGCCAAACATCAAGGCTTGATCGGAAGAACGGTCTTCTTTTAACCAGAAACGATAGACAAGATAACGGGCTAGCTCCTCAAACAAACCGGCTGATAGACCGAGGGATAGAGCAAAGAGGGCCGAAGACCATCCCTGGCTGAGTCCAGTAAGGCCAAGCTGCATGAGGGAGGGAAGCAAAAACGCATAATTAAATGGCAGGTGAAAAAGTTGCGAGGCAATAAAGGTCGCTACTCCAACCCCGAACAACTTCCAGGAAACCTTATAATGGCGCACCAGGACAATGCCCAAAGCTAATGGAAAGCCAATCATTATAAATGCATTCAATCCGCGAATAATAATTGCCATCGGTCCCTCCTTGTTAAAAGAACCATAATCGATGCAATCCGGCCGAGACCTGGGCTTTGACCCTGGAGGTGGGAGCCGGCGCGGCAGTTAATATGCTACAGCCGCATTGAGCGGATGATCGGCCCATGCTCTGGATCCTGGCGTTGTACATAATTAAAGTAAGGCTGGTCACCGCGCTTATTAAAAGCCGGGCCTAATTAATGCGAATGGCATGCTCTAGAATGCAGCCCTCGATGGTGGCCAATAACTCAGACCTTGGCTGCCGGCAAAGTATACAAGTTTCCGGTTTATCCGGATAAGAGCAGCCGGGAGAGATTGGCCATAATCATACCAGGCAAGGCAAAGAGAAAGAATGATGGTAGTGAAGAGTATTTGCATGCGGGCAAGCCCTTTTCTTAAAAGGGGCAATTGGCGAGCTGTGAGTGTCGATGATTTATATCACGAAAGGCGAGCCC
>DAOVFE010000087.1 GCA_030673085.1 Anaerolineales bacterium
AACCAACGTGGTAAGGAAGCCGGAGCGCAAACCCTGGACTTGATGGACAAAAACTGTGTAAGGAGGCGTAGAGCGCCGGGTGAGCTGGCAAGAGACAGTGAAGCCCCAAAAGGATCAAAGCGGCTCTATGTAAACGCAGCCAGGATCAGGGGAAAGCTATCGTACCTTATCCGGGGAGATCTGCGGTGTGTCTTGGAGACAAGACTGAGGAGATCGAGAGGTCTTCTGACCGCATCGCAGAAGTCAGCAGAGGCCGAAGTAGTCGATGGCGTGACGACCATCCAGGGCGAGCAGGGAAACCTGCTTACAGGGCGAAGGGCCGAACGGTCGAGAATTGGGTAGAAGGCTAGACGGGCAACATCGAAGACAGTCGAAAGCTGACAAAGACCAGACCAGATACGGAAGTAAACACGGAAGGTGTTAGGTAAGTATCAGGGACGAGAGGCTGTTACCAGGTCTACCGGAATGAGAAATCACCCAGTGCGAAGCTCTGCTTTGCTAACTTGACCGAACCGCCGGATGCGGACCCGCATGTCCGGTGGTGTGGGAGGGGGGAGCCGCGAGGTTTCCCCCTATCCCGATTCCTTAGAGTAAATGTATGATCCATATCCACCCAAACGGAGGAAGTGCGCTGCACCGATGCTCTAAGTTATTAGAACCATGTTGCGCTTACTTTTGGAAAGTACGGGATGAAGAAGAGTTATGGTAGGAAGCTCTTCGAGACATTAATGATCGCTTTATAGGATCGCCCGAGAATCATACGAATGCTGTCGATGCTCTCGCCCTACAGATCCAAGATATTCCCAGGGGGAATCGATAAAGATTCTCGAAGAAATGTGGATGGATGGGTTTGAAAACCCAAATTAAACTAGCATAGGATCTGGTTCTTCAATGTGCTTAGCTACTTCTAAATCGACAGGGGTATTCGAGTCGCCTTTCCTAGCTTCATGAGCGGTGCAGTTGGGTGCCGTTAACGCACCAACCCATGGAAAATATAGACAGCCTGGGTAATCAGCCCCCCATTAATGTAGGTTTATGGAAGGTTTACTACTATATGTAGGGCATGATACGCTATAGAAAACCGTATAGAATCACTTACAAAGAAGGGGTCGATGGTGCCCGTCACGATCATCACCGTAGAAAAATCGCTTCTACGGGCACCTGACGAGTCCTGTTCCGCCCACCTATAGCGCCCGTAAAGGATTTTTTTATGGGAAGAAACCAGAGCTATATATTTTCACTCGATTATGCCCTATAAGGCGGAAAGAAAAATCAATAATCCAATAATCTGCTCGACTTTTAGGACAGCCCCGTATTCACCTGGCCGGAATGATGGATAAACTGACAAATAGGGCGTAGAACATCTACTGGATCTGAATTGGCGGTTACAATAGAAATTAGACGATATTACTGATCCTTGCCAGAGAAGGTCGAGATGCGTACGAAAAGACTGGCAGTATTCGCGCTAATATTTTTAAGCAGCTGTAATGGAAATATTGCGACGATTAATATTAAGCGGGCGACAGCTACAGCAACTGCTGTTTCTAAACTAGCGCCGACGGCCACATCACGACCTTGGGCTACGCCTACAATTACCCCCAGCCCCTGCCCAACGTTTATGCCAACCCCTATTATCAGCATAGATGACCTATCCAGCCAGAATTATGCGATGCTTCCGGATTTCATAAATGACCTTACAAGCATAGAATCGCCTACCCGCTATGCAATCAGCGTTCGAGTGGAATTCGATGCTCTTGCTCAGTCGGCATTATTAGAAGGCATTGAAAGGATTCGCTACACCAATCTAAGCGCCAGCGCGCTTACCGATCTGGTCTTGATGCTTTGGCCAAATGACCCGCAGTATATGGCGCAGATGAAAGCTGGACCGGCGCTCGTAGATGGCGAGATAATTTACCCAGAAGAAGAGCTTGATGGCCTGGCTTTACGACTAAAGCTGTCACGACCACTGGTTCCCGGCGCAACGATAGATATTAGCATTCCATTTAGAGTTGAAGCCTTTGGGCCGATCGGAGAGCAGTCGCCGCGAAGATTTGGCATTACTGAGGGCGTATTAATAGCGCCCACATTCTATCCGCTAGTGCCGCGTCTGGTTGACGGCGAATGGCAGATACAGGTTGCTCCAGAAGGCGGTGATGCAACCAACTCTGATATCGCTTACTACCAGGTCAAAATTCGGTTCTCGGAGGAATATCTACTGGCAGCCTCTGGCCTGGAAGTTGATAGGCAATCCAACCAGGACGGCACGGAAACAGCGACTTTCGTCACTGGTCCCATGCGTGATTTTGCTTTTGCACTTGGTCCATTTGAGGTCTTTACCCAGGAAGCGGGCGATGTTCTATTACGGGCATGGGTGCTGCCGGAGCACATCGATTCTTCGGCTCGCCTGCTTAATGCTGCCAGTAATCAGATGAATATCATGAGCGATCTGGTTGGTCCATATCCTTATCCAGAGCTGGACTTGGTTGATGCACCAGGCGCTTTCGGTGGGATTGAGTATCCAGGGTTGGTTTTCATCGGAACCTTGGGTGGCCTTAATGTCATTGAACCCACCGTGCATGAAGTAGCCCATCAGTGGTTCTATGGTCTGATCGGTTCTGATCAACTTTCTAATCCATGGATGGATGAGGCGGCTGCTGTGTATAGCGAGATCCTCTATTACGAGAATATCAATGGACAAGGAAAAGCAACAGGCATGTTGAGCAACTTGCGTTCGTGGGTTATGGACTTGCCGGATCCCTCTATGCCTATTGGAAGAAGTGTTAGCGAGTATGATTCAGCCAATGATTATGTGATGCTTGTATATTTCAAAGGAGCTCTGTTCTTTGATGCACTGCGGCTTGAGCTTGGCGATGAGACTTTCTTTAAATTCCTGAATATGTACTACGACCACTACCGATATGGCTTTGCTACAGCGGCGGATTTTCAAGCAATTGCAGAGAATGTATGTGACTGTGACCTAGACCCCTTATTTGATCTATGGGTTAATAAAGGGGGGGAATTCTATGGCGGATGAGTGAAGGCAGAAGCCTTAATTTAAAACTAAAAGCACGAAGAGGGCCAAAGTCGGATGAGATGACGAGGAAGGTGCTAAGGTTGAAAATAAGCGAAATGGGCTGAAAGGCGTTCCTATGAAGTGATGCTTTTCCTTGACCCGGCGTTTTCCATAGGAATACAATTTAGACGGAAGATAAGTGCAGCTTCGGATTAAGGTTTACATTTATATGGAGTGACCAATGTCTGATTTTCTTATACAAGGTTCCCTTGCTGATATTGACCCCCGGCTTTTCGAGCTGACGCAGGTTGAAGCCGAGCGTCAATATCGAAGGCTGATTCTCATCCCCTCTGAAAGCACAGCTCCTCTTGCGGTTCGAGAGATTCTAGCGAGCGCGTTTCAAAATATTTACGCTGAGGGCTATCCCCCGGAAGATACTCGGAAGATGATTGAAAATGAAATCCTTGATTATGGGGTGATGCTATCGCACTATCGTCGATACTCAGATCCGCGCTACTACAAAGGCGTAGAGTATGCCGATATTATTGAAGCCCTTGCTCGTCGACGGTGCGCCGAGCTATTTGCGACAGACGGAGTAAAGGCAGATGACATATATGTCAATGTGCAGCCGCTTTCGGGATCGCCGGCGAATAGCGCAATTTATGATGCTCTAGTTGATCTTGGCGATACCGTGATGGGCATGAATCTGCTGCATGGCGGGCACCTTTCGCACGGCTCACCAGTAAGCCGATCGGGAAAATTCTTCAATATTGTCCATTATGGTGTGGATCCAAAAACCGAAAGGATCGATTTTAATGTAGTTGAGGATCTAGCGCGAAAATACAAGCCCAAGATGATCATCGCCGGATTTACATCTTATTCCTGGATTCCTGATTGGAAGCGATTTCGTGAGATATCCGACGCAGTTGGCGCGTATCTGCTTGCTGATATAGCGCATATTGCCGGCATGGTTGCGGCAGGAGTGGTTGCATCGCCTGTCGGTATTGCTGATGCTGTCTCATTTACAACCCATAAGTCGCTATGCGGGCCGCGGGGCGCGGTTATTTTAGCCACCTCTCGCAAATTGGCTCGTAAAATTGACCGGGCGGTCTTCCCTGGCGAACAGGGCGGACCGCACCTTAACACAATAGCTGCACAGGCCTTAACATTCAAACTGGCTAATACTGATCAATTCAAGGCGCTGCAGAAACAGATTCTTATTAATTGCAAGGTAATGTCGGATGCTATCGAGAAGACTGGTTTTCACATTTGTTACGGCGGCACGAATAGCCACATGACGAATGTGGACTGTCGCTCGGTAAATAGTCCAGATGGCATACCGCTATCCGGCGACCAGGCAGCACGAATCCTCGATGTGGCCGGAATAGTAGTAAACCGCAATACAATTCCCGGTGATCGTGCGGCGCTGCGTCCATCCGGCATCCGATTAGGCACTCCCTGGATCACTCAGCGGGGTTTTAAAGAGAAAGAAAGCGAAATGCTTGGCGGTCTAATTGGCCAGCTTCTCAATGCCTGCACGCCGTATTCACTTGCCGGACGGAAACGTCTCCAGAAGCGCGCTAAAGTCGATTTCGAAGTTCTCAACGATGTAAGAGGAAAAGTACGAGATTTGGCGGAAAGTATGGGGATCGACTTCGAGCCGGAAAAGCACGGGTACCCACATTTCTATTATATAGATGACATTCTCCCGGATGGAAAGTGCGCGGTTATCGATCTGAAAGGGAATCGGGCTGAGGAGCTATTGCAATGGGCTACTGCTGCCCGTTTCGAAAATCTATCCGCCGATAGTGTGATTTCAACTTATCTCTTAGCCAATGGCGAGCCAATCGAAGCTATACTAACCCGCGCCGAAGAAGATGGATGGCGCCTGATGGTTCCCGCCGAACAGGCGAATCTAGTCTTAACTTGGCTGCGTGATCTTTCCGATGGTTATATCGGTTTTGACCCAGAAGACCCAACCAAGAAGCTTCCGGGACCGGTGGTTGTTGAGCTTAATGGAATGATCGATGAACTTCCAGAAGGCTCCGTGCAAGCTGACGGCGTGGATAAACCCTGGTATATCGGGGTTAAAGACGGATCTGGCGAAGCACTTCCGAAATTTGAATGGAAAGAACCGGAAAACATCGAGATCCGCCGCACCGCGCTATATGAGACCCATAAGACAATGGGCGCCAAGATGGGTCCGTTCGCTGGCTGGGAAATGCCGGTGTGGTACAGCTCTGTTGTCGAGGAGCATTTGGCCACTAGGGAGGTCGCAGGACTCTTTGATGTTAGCCATATGGGGGTCTATCAGGTAGAGGGTTCACATGCAGGCGCTTTTCTGGACAGTGTAGTGGGCAACGATGTCACCTCGTTGATGGTGGGAGCATCGCTCTATACCCAATTTATCGATCCCGATGGCAATGTCATCGATGATGGGATGGTCTATCATCGCGGGAAAGATACTTATCTGGTCGTTGTCAACGCCTCAAATGATGATAAGGACTGGGCCTGGTTAAACGCGGTGCATGATGGGCAAGTATGCATCGATAACGAGCGCCCATGGAGTCTGGCATTTGGCCGCGATTGTCTGCTACGCAACTTGCGGGATCCTAAGGAAGGCGATGATATGCGGGTGGATATCGCGATCCAGGGTCCTATGAGCCGGGATATCGTTTTGGGGCTAGGTTGTGATGCCGAAACAGCCAAGCGGTTAAAGGCGCTCAAGTGGGCTGGCGTGATGGAAGGAGTATTCGGGGGATTCGATTTGGTGGTAAGCCGTACCGGATATACCGGCGAAAGAGTTGCCTATGAACTGTTTATTCATCCTCAGAAGAGCGTGGAATTGTGGAAGGCATTGCTCAAGACTGGTGAGCCTTTTGGCATGAAGCCAGCGGGACTCGGCGCACGCGATTCGCTTCGAACCGAAGCCGGGCTGCCACTTTATGGCAATGAGATGGGAGGGGATCTAAATCTCACTGTCGGCGATGCCGGTTTCAATTCCTATGTGAAGGTCTATAAGCCCTGGTTCATAGGTCGGAAGGCTTTCATGGCGCAGGAAGCCAGGCGCAAGAGTGTAGTTGTGAGGTTTCGCTTTGACGATAAGGGAGTGCGCATAGCACATCATGGCGACCCAGTTGTGGATCGGCGAGGGCATGTCATTGGCATAGTGACTTCTTGTGCTATTGACCGAGAGGGCTATCTGCTCGGCCAGGCGTATCTCGATATAAAATTCGCTGCCGAAGGAACGCCAATTAAAATCTTCCAGGGCGCTTCAAAGAAATCTATTAAGCCTATAGCCGAGCTGGCGATCGGCGATCGGATAAGCATCCCAACACCGGCGAAAGTGCTATCAAGGTTTCCTGCCAGAACAAAGCGCAAAGCCAAATAGAAATTAAAAAAAATGGCTTTCGGATAATGAGAAGAGTGGATTGCCGGGTGAGCCTTAGAAGATAAGTGAAGAGCCCTTTCTATCGGAAAGGGCTCTTGATTTCTATGTTTGGGGTTCAGCGATCCCCTGAATAAATGGAGGAGAATTACAAGCTACTCATAATTTGGCTGAATACGTTTCCGATTGCGGGGCCGAGCAGTGTCAGGATTGCAATAACGACTACGGCCACCAAGACGAGGATCAACGCATATTCTACCAGGCCTTGTCCCTTTTCCTTCGGTGCGTACAACATGTTGTTTCACCACCTTTCGTTTTTTTGCCCGATTATGGCCTCGGGCGGGCCTGAAAACCTTTATATTTCGTTTGCTTATTTCTGATTAAAAGATAGCACATTAATTCAATTATGTGCCTTACAATTACCTTTCATTATCTGCGATTTCCGAAGCCTACCTCGTAGATTATTAAATTATTAAATCGAATATTGCCGTGGTTTGTAATGCTGATTGAATATGGCTTTACACCGGCGCGGCTTTTAACTGACTGCCGTAAGGCGGCTAATAAAGTAAGCTAGCCACAAATGAGATGATGATGATAGCTGCGATAACAACGGCTATGATCTGTTGGAATCTTTGGCGGCGTATCGCTCGCTTTGACATGCCTGAGGGTTTTTTATTGGCCATAATTTCTTCCTATGCCGCATGATACCATGAG
>DAOVFE010000355.1 GCA_030673085.1 Anaerolineales bacterium
GCACGTGGATACCGAACAAACCGTAATCTCATCACCATGGCCTATCTCATTGCTGGACAGCTTAAGTACAACTTACCCACATGAAATAGCGAGGAGCCATTTTATTCAGAGGGAATACTATTGGCTCAAACGATTACAGGGCTGAGGCTTCAGTCCAGAGCCAAAAACAGGGTAAATGTTTATCTAGATGGCGGATTTGGATTCGGACTATCTAAGGTGCTGGCAGCGGAGTTAAAAGTGGGCCAGCAGCTAGATGAAGACCAGATTAAAAAGATCCAAAGCCGGGATGCCGAAGAGGTCGCTTATCAGCGGGCTTTAAATCTAATAAGCCGACGTCCGCGCAGCGAGCAAGAGCTTAGGATGTACTTTAAGCGTAAGCGGATATCGGAAGAGGCCCAGGATGGTGCAATTGCTCGCCTTATTGAAGGTGGACTAATTGATGACTATGCTTTTGCCGAAGCATGGATCGAAAATCGCATGAGTTTTCGACCACGCAGCGCTTATGCGCTTCGTTACGAACTCCGGCGAAAGGGTATTGCAATTGAAGTAATCGAGGCATCGTTGGAAGGTTTCAATGATGAGAAGGCAGCCTATCTGGCAGCAATCAAGGCTGCTCGTCGGTATAGAGGATTATCGGAGAAGCAATTTCGAGAACGCTTAAACGGGTATCTTTCGCGGCGTGGTTTTGTTTATTCGATAATCTCTGTGGTGACTGATCGTATTTTGGGGGAGGTCACTGCGTCCGAAAATGGAAAGTGAGGGTTCCCAGTGCATGAACCATTGCTAATTATTATGGTTGTGATTGGCGTCGTATTAGGCGGAGTCATTGGTTTCTTCATTCGTCAGATGCAATTTGAACGGAAAATTAAGCGTCAAGAAGGTCAAGCGGATCAGATTCTAAAGAGCGCTCGAGACCGATCGAAAGCGATTGAGTTAAAGGCGCGTGATGAAGCCATGAAGATTCGCGATCAAGCCGAGTCGGAAGCGTCTCGCCGACGCTTGGAGTTAAGTCGGGAAGACGAGCGGCTGCAGCGCCGTAGAGCTGATCTGGATACTAGGATTGAACGCATTGAGAAGCGAAACCAATCGCTAAATAAGCGCCAGAGTACGTTAGATCGGCAGACCAACGAAATTGAGCAGCGACAGGCGGAGATTGTATCCGAATTGGAACACATTTCTCATATGACTACAGAGGAAGCCAAGAATCAACTGTTAACCGAAGTCGAACACACTACCCGCAATGATATGGCTCGCATTATTCACCAAGTCGAGGAAGAGGCCCAGATAGAGGGCGAGCGCCGGGCACGCGCGCTTATTGCAGATGCGATTCAGAGAGTCGCCTCTGAGCATGTTAATGCGGTAACTACATCAGCTGTTTCGCTTCCCTCTGACGATATGAAGGGCCGGATAATTGGCCGCAATGGGCGCAATATTCGCGCCTTTGAACAGGCGGCTGGCGTTGATGTTATCGTAGACGACACGCCGGAAGCAGTTACCATTTCTTGCTTTGATTCGGTACGCCGGGAGGTAGCCCGGCGAGCAATGAATCGGCTAATTCTTGATGGGCGTATACATCCGGCGAATATCGAAAAAGTGGTTGAGAAGGCTAATGATGAAGTAGACCGCATGATTATGGAAGAAGGCGAAAAAGCGTCCTTTGAAGCAGGTGTACCTGGGCTCAGTCGAGAGATTATAAAAAAGATGGGCCGGCTGAAATTCCGTACATCTTATGGCCAGAATCAACTCGCTCATGCTGTTGAGAGCGCCCAACTAGCTGGCGTGATTGCAGCCGAACTAGGCGCTGATACGGACATATGTAAAGCAGGTGGCTTTCTTCATGACATCGGAAAGGCGATGGATCACGAGGTCGAAGGCACTCATGCTGCAATTGGGGCCGAATTCTGCAAACGCTTCAGCGTTAATCCCGCAGTAATCAATTGTATCGCTTCACATCACCATGAAGTCGAGCAGGATTCGGTTGAAGCAGTTATCGTTGAGGCGGCGGACGCAATAAGCGGCGCCCGTCCTGGAGCGCGCCGTGAGAGCCTTGAGCAGTATGTCAAGAGGATTCGTGCGCTGGAGGAAATAGCCAGTTCCTTCGAGGGCGTAGGCGAGAGCTACGCGCTCCAAGCCGGACGTGAGATCCGGGTGATTGTTAAACCTGAAAATATCGATGATCTTGCAGCCACACGACTTGCTCGAAATATATCCAAGAAGATTGAGGAAGGTATGCAATACCCCGGACAGATCAAGGTGACGGTGATTCGAGAGACAAGGGCAATAGATTACGCCAAGTAATATGGCTGATGGAGTAAGATTGGTTGATACGCCCCGGATTATTTGCCGGGGCGTTCTTGTTCTCCATCTGATACCTAAATTAGTTGGATTAAAGTGCAATCAAGGCCAGGATCATCGGGCAAAAAAGCTGAGAACGGACCATCAGTATGAAGAATTGGGAGAGGCACGCAGCCGTGTAAAAAAATAGCAAATTAATCCTATTTTTAAGTGC
>DAOVFE010000178.1 GCA_030673085.1 Anaerolineales bacterium
GTAATTAAAGCTCTTTGCCAGGAAGAACGTAATCGAGATGAATTTGGTCAGCTATCAAAAAGCATGTTCAAGACCGCATATCGAGCTAGGTGGCTTTCAGCCCTCTTCTTGCCGGTTGTTCAGCTTATCGCCGCTTTCGCCCTGGGTTTGATCATCTGGCGTGGCGCAATCCAGATAGATATTGGCGGGTTGACCATCGGAGGCCTGCAGGCCTTTATTGCTTACATGACAACAATTCTTTGGCCAATCCAGGATCTCGCCCGCGTATATGCTGAAATGCAGCAATCAATAGCTTCTGCAGAGCGCGTCTTCTCCTTGATTGATGCCGTCCCCGATGTTGCCGACCGCGACGATTCCATGGATCTTGGTTGTATAAAAGGCGACATCGAATTCAACCATGTTGACTTTTATTACGAGCAAGACAAACCTGTACTAAAAGATTTCTCTTTATATGTCAATCAAGGAGAAACGATTGCCTTGGTCGGCCCTACTGGCGGCGGAAAAACTACAATCGTTAACCTTATCTGTCGATTTTACGAACCAAGGCGCGGAGAAATCCGCATCGACGGCACCAATTACCTTCAATTGACTCTAAATTCGATCCAATCCCGAATTGGCGTTGTTCTCCAGACGCCTCATCTATTTTCAGGCTCAATCCGTGAGAATATTCGTTACGGCCGCCTTGATGCCACTGATCAACAAGTCGAGCAGGCAGCCAGGATTGCCGGCGCCCACGAATTTATTGTGCTATTAGAAAATTGCTACGATGAAGATGTCGGCGAAGGCGGCAATCTTCTCTCCTCTGGGCAGAAACAGCTCGTCAGCTTGGCCAGGGCAGTACTCGCTGATCCAGACATTTTTATCATGGATGAAGCCACTAGTTCAGTCGATACGCTTACCGAATCTCTAATTTTAAAAGGCATGGAAGCACTCATGGACGGACGTACGAGCTTCATTATTGCCCACCGGTTATCTACTATTAGGCGTGCAGATCGTATATTAGTGATTCAAAATGGCCAAATCGCTGAAACGGGGAATCATTCTAAACTAATGAGGCTAAGAGGACATTACTATCGCCTTTATACTAATCAATTCCGTTCTCAGCTCGAAAAGACGTATACTTCATTCGCTATCACGGGCAATTCCGTTCTGTGACACATCGATTCACCCTCCCTCGGGTTTCATGTTATTTTTGAATAAATTACAAAACCCTCAAAATTCCTTTAGGGATGTCCTTTAGGGACATCCCCCATTGCCGGAATTTTGCCCCTTCGGGTGCGGGTTTTGTTTAAATATTCGCTCAGGACTATCGCCCTGCAGTGCCTACGGCCCTGGCCATTTACATTCTGGCTAATCGAATAAATGCCCTTCTCAATTGAATATTCAAGCTCTTAAATATCCCCTATCGCAACCGGTGGGAGGTTGGGCCGAGACGGCAAGCAGCAGCTAACGATATCAAACAACCTACGCTCCCATTTCATACCTCAATCCATCTTTACCGAACTCTCATATTTCATGCGAAGTGAGATACAATTGAATTTACTCCTACTAAAAATCATATACATAATTCGTCATGCCTTCATAAGTGACTAAGGAGATCCAGCATGCAAATTCGTTTATGCGATCCTAAAAAAGACCTGGATGCTGCGCGCCGCATCTGGAGCCAGATTGGCTGGATTAGCGATAGCAATGATGATTCTCGCGACATGCTTATTCAACGCGGTCGCGGATGGGTCATGGATTTAGAAGGCGAAGCCGAGAGTCTGGTCATTACTTTTCCCGGTTCTCTTCGATACCTTCAAGATGAATTGAGTATTTGCGCGGTTACGGATGTAGCCACCAGCCGAATTGGACGCAGGCAGGGTATGGCTGCCCGTCTCACTGCCCGCGCCATATCTGATAATGCCGCCGATGGTGTTATGCTTTGCGTTTTGAGGATTTTCGAGCAAGGTTTCTATAATAAGCTAGGCTTCGGCACTGGCCCCTATGATCACTTCGTCTCTTTTGATCCCACCCAACTCAAAATTGATCGAAAAGCCCGTATACCCAGCCGACTCTCGGCTGACGATTGGATAATCATTCATCAATCTCGACTGGCCCGTATGCGCTCCCATGGAAGCATCATCATCCACCCTCCCGAATACACCCAATACAATGTCCGCCACTCCACGAATGGGTTCGGCCTTGGCTACTTTGATGGGCCAAAGGGCGAGCTTAGCCATCATTTGTGGTGCTCTATTGAGGATTCGAGACATGGCCCCTACGACATTAAATGGCTGGCTTTCCAGACCTACGATCAAATGATCGAACTCCTGGCCTTACTCAAGAACCTCGGCGACCAGATACACATCATGAAAGTACCTGAGCCGCCGGGCATGCAATTGCAGGATATTCTTCTCCTTCCCTTCAAGCATAGTCGGATCACTAAAAAAACTCCCTACCAAACCATTATTACCGCTCTTGCTTATTCGCAAATTCGAATTTTAGACCTGGAATCCTGCATTAATCACACCCATCTTCGCTCCGAACCTATTGATTTCAACCTGGAACTCGAGGATCCGATTGTCGATTATCTCGATAAGGATGCTTCTTGGCGGGGTATAGGCGGGAGTTATTGTATCCATCTCGGTGAAGATTCATCCCTCACCCATTCTATTGATCCCTCGCTTCCAACTCTAAAATCTTCAGTAGGAGCTTTCACTCGACTTTGGCTCGGCGCGCTTCCGGCAACGACGCTTGCCGTTACCGACCAGCTAGCGGGACCTTCAGAACTCCTGGATCGCCTTAATTGGACCTTTCGCTTGCCAGAACCAAAATTTGATTGGTCAATCTAATCCTAAATGAGCGTCGCTTATTGCAATACCAATACGTAGAAGCTGTGGAAGGGCTACTCTGATATTCACATGGCAATAAAGAGATGCGAAAGCACCTTTCATGCAAAAAATGACACCTGAGACACAACAGGCAATTTCAAAGTGGATTATCCAAGCGGCATTTGGCCTTGTGGGCTACGGCTTGATTCTGTTTCTTGCATCTGGAAATTTGGCCTGGATTTGGGGCTGGGTACTGATGGCCACGCTTACAGCTTTCATGGCTGCACATCCTTTAATCCTTATGCCGATAAACCCTGAATTGCTCGCTGAGCGGCAAAAAGGCATTTGCGACAAGGGAGTTAAATCCTGGGATAAATGGATAGCAACCTTAGCTGGCGGAGTTATGCCAATCATTTCATGGATATTAGCAGGATTGGATGTGCGTTTTCATTGGACAAGCCATATACCATTGGTCTATCATCTTTGTGGCCTGCTAGTTATGATACTGGGATTAATCATTTTTATATGGGCAATGGCTTCAAACGCTTTTTTCTCCGAGGGCGTCCGTATTCAGGAAGAACGCGGCCATGATGTTGCGACTGCTGGGCCGTATCAGTATGTGCGCCACCCTGGCTATGTCGGCGCTATCTTATCTATACTTGCTACGCCATTCTTGCTTGGTTCATTTTGGTCATTGATCCCCAGCATCGCGTCGGCTGTTCTATACGCAGCGCGCACTTACATGGAAGATAAGACGCTAATGCTTGAACTTCCGGGCTATAAAGAATATGCACAGTCGACTCGCTATCGATTAATTCCCGGTGTATGGTAGCCATAATCAGAATGGCTATCTTGCTAACGCTCGGATTCGTTACGACCATTGGTCTCCAAGCATAATGCCCAAGCGATCAATTGTCGCTTCATTCTGATTTATGTAAGACTTATTACTACAAATGTAGCTCATCTCAAGGCCGTTATTCAGTACTTCGAAGATCAAGAACTTCAGTGTTAAAATAGCAACAGCTCAATTAAGGCCTTAATGATGCAGGATAAATACTCGAAATGGATTCTACCTCTGTTCTTAATGGCTTCTCCATTAATTGTAGCAATGGGAGAAACTCTGCAGAGAGAATTTCCTGAGAAAGACCCCTTTTTTAGCCAACCTATTAATCTCTTGAAAGATGTAATATATCCTTCCGCAGCTGCGCCTTCTCTCGTAATGGGAGCTGTATGCTTTCTCACATTCTTTATGCCAACTCGTAAACGTTTCAGAATCTGGCCTCCCTCTATACAGCTTGTATTGATTGGAGTTCTGACTTTTCTAACGATTTTAATTCTTTTGCTCTGCATTATGTGGTCACATATGCAAGTGGTCTGGGCTCAGCGTAGTTATTGGAATTTGCCCCTGGCCCCCTATGCTGATCCAAAGCCGGAGTCCTGGATTTTGGCAATCGGCTTCGTTGGGACGCTTGGAATCGTTTCAATGGCATTCCATCTTTTAAGGAAGCGGTTATCCGGTTATCAAGAAAGCGCCATCTAGACGCATTCAGAGTAGTATATCTCTATCTCCTTTCGGCTAGGATATTCTTCCTGTATCAAGTAGGTAATGGTTTAAATGAAGGTTCTCTTTCTCTACTTTAGCAGCACCGGAAACACCGACTATGTCGCTCATTATCTGGCTCGCGGTATATTGCGAAATCTGTCTCATTCATCCATCGAGATCGTTTTTCGCTCGATAGAGTGGCAGCCCGCCGCCGTTTAGCTTAAACTCAATGTTGTTCCGAAAGATAATATCTTAATATAGGAGTCCATAATCGATGCCCACCCAATCTGATGAAATATTCTATCTGAAGGATGAAAAATTTCATGCACTACCGGCTCGATCCATGCGCTCCGGCTTATTGGGTAAGTCTTTGGAGGATGCCCTTCAGACATTACTGCAAAAGTATCCACAGATACTACCCGGAAAACAAATCGATCCTGCAAGCGACGATCCTCCACGATTTGTTCTCCTACGGCGAGAGATGCCAGTGGGAGGCTGGTCGCTAGATCATCTTTACGTTGATCAAAGAGGCATCTTAAC
>DAOVFE010000041.1 GCA_030673085.1 Anaerolineales bacterium
TGAAAAGTCGAAAATCGCGATTATCATCCCCATCAATGAGCCAGATTCTTTAATAATCAAGCATATACTCCCCACTTCGCGACTAATTTACTCAGTGCAATTGGGCCAGCTCTCTACCGACCCGCCTTTTGGGACAGCCCCTTCTTCACTTATGGCTTTTTCCTTGGAAGAACTCCGCAGCAAGCTGCGGGGCTCTTCACTTGCCGAATATTAGTATATGTGGGGTGGAAGCGGAGCTTCCACCCCACATATACCATACTATTTTATGAGCAAATATATTTTTCAACACCCTCAAAGCGCAATTTGCAGGAAAGGACGTTTATCATACTTTATGTTATTGAATCCGCTGAAATAAGCTGCCGCTAGTAGGAGAAGGTGATAAGAGCGACCGGTTGTTGTGAATCAGCGCTTGACAGCCTTATAGAAGTCGCCGGTGGTGAGCTGACCATAAGCATTCGTAGGCAGCGATGGCGTGTCGCCCATTACGGTAAACATTATTAGCCCTGTATAAGAGGAGGATGATCAATATCTGTTGTAGAATGTATATATCCATGGATGATATTTTCTGTGGATAAGGTTTTCCACGGAGGGGATAGGAGGGACGGCGATGACATACGGCGAACAGATCGGAAAGGTAGTCCACTTCTACAATAACATCAACGTTGCTGTGCTGCGCTTAAGCCGGGATATAAAGATGGGGGATGTTATACACTTCTTGGGAAGGAGCACTGACGTCCAACAGGAAGTCACCTCGATGGAGGTTGAGCATGAGCCGGTGACCGAGGTCAAAGCCGGCGGCGAGGTGGCTATCAAGGTGAAGCAGCGCGTTCGTCGCGGGGACTCTGTATTTCGCATCAAATTTGATACCTAAATTTTCCAAGAGAGCCAGGCCTGACTGAATAGAGTACCGCTCAGCTTACCATATCGCAGATTATCATGTCGTTTTAGCGCAAAAGCGCGCCTCGACTGAGTATTCAAGCTCGAAGATGTCATCAAGCGTAACCTGGGGGAGGGTTTCTTCACAGGAATAGTGACAGCACTAGAGTAATAAGACGTTCCCTGGAATTCAACGTACAAGATAAAGCGCAAGATAAATTGTCCGCCTTACTTTTTTCATTTGGTGCAAAGCGCCCGTATTCTGGCATTCCCCCCTCCGCATTAATGGCGGAAATGGCATGTGTATATGAAAAATATAGCTTCGTCAGGCATTGTTTGCATAATAGCTACATCTACCCGGCCGCGCCGCCCGGGAAATGCACTAGAAGCCATATCATAGACATGGCTACTGTGAGCTGCAGGGCGGGGAAGCCTTTCTTGAAGAAGTATTTGTAAGAGATTGGGTAGCCGGCGCGGTAGGCGATGCCGGCGGTGACCATATTAGCGGATGCGCCAATTAGTGAACCATTTCCACCCATAGCTGCGCCAACCGCCAGGCAGAAGAATAAAACGTTGGAGTCTGCTCCCGTAAACGTGGCTGTCAGGAAGCCGACAACTGGCAGCATAGCGGCAGTGAAGGGTATATTGGCGACCACTGTAGATAGTATGGCGCTGACCCATGTGATAGAAAGCATAGCGAGCAATAAGCTATCGCCGACGAAATGACCTATTGAGCCGGCAATGAAGCTAATCACGCCAACTTCCCGGATAGCGCCAACTACGATAAATAGCGTGATGAAGAATACCAGCGTTGTCCAATCTACCGCTTCTATCATTTCCTCAATATCGGGCCTGATCCAAACCAATAGTGCGGTAGCGCCCATCAGTGCGGTTACCGCCGGATGAAGGTGAATGTGCTCGCTGGTGACAAAGAGGACAAGCATTCCCAAGGCCACACAACCAGCTTTCATGAGATGTTTAGGCTCGGTGATGCGGGCGCGATCAGCCAGTTTTTCCAGTAGCATAGGTGAGACTTCGCTTGCAGCTTGCAGTTCCCTCCGGTAAACCAGTTCGCTATAGATAATCAGTGCAATAAGCGAAAGCAGTACGCCCGGAGTCAAGTTGGTTAGAAAGGCATTAAATGAGATCTTTGCATAGGAGCCGATTAATATGTTTGTAGGCGTGCCAATTAAAGTGCTTATGCCAACTACATTAGAGGCCATTAATTCTGGCATCAAAAGCGCCAGTGGATTAATACCCATGGCGATAGCGATCTGAACGGTTATGGGTGTCATCAAAAGCATGGTCGTCACGTTATCAAGCAAGCTCGAAGCCACGCCGGTTACCAGCATCAAAATAGGCAAAAGGAGCCAGGCGCGCCCACCCGATATTCGATAGGCCATAAAAGCCAGCCATTGAAAGATGCCGGTCCTTTCAATCACCGCGACAACAATCATCATCCCCATGATGAGAAAGACAACATTCCAGTCTATATATTCCAAGGCGATATCGAAATTGAAGATGTACAGATCCTCGTACAAAACGCGGCCCAGGTAGCTGATGGCGAAGATCAATGATGCCCCTAGTTAGGCGGCTATGGTGTTGTGAAATTTCCCGGCGGCGATGAGCGCTAGCACGGCTATGAAGATTAGTATTGCTATCCAGAAGGCCGGGCTGATGCGCCGCTGTAGAATAATGTCAGGCAATACAATCGATTGTCCATTACTCAGATCTTGAATCATGGGTGCGCCCAGTTCTATCAGGGCAGGTTTGAAGTGGGGTCTTTCGATTTGGATGATAAGCGTATCATTAATAACTTCCGGGAGAGATAACGCAAAGCGCCCATTGGGTTGAGAAGTGGCTTCGGCGATAAGGGCACTTTCGGAACCGAGTGTCAGGATTACGTGTGCGCCCGCTACCGGCTGAGCCTGTCGATCGTAGATACTTCCAGTAATCAATTGCGCAAGCGCTGATTCTTCAGCCTGGGCGCCATTATGGGGCAACAGTAAAACTAGGCCTGCGCCGATTATGAATGCGATTAGTAGCCAGAGGTAGGTCGACCTTTTCATGGCTGATCCAACTCCGGTAGCAATACCCGCGTGCCGGTTTTTTGTTCGATCTGTTCGGTGAATTGTTTGAATATTTCCTGGCTAAATATGCTTTCTCCCTTGCCAATTTGGGGACGTCCGAGGACAAGGTAGCTGGCGTTAATCTCATGGCAAAGGCTGCGGATTTCATCCATAACGTTTCCTTGGCGTACTAATCCTTCTGCATCGACGCCTTTTTCGGAAGCTTATGCCTGAGCGTTAAGCAAAATGAATTCACCCATCTGACGGATTTGTTCCGAGGCGGTATTAACGCGGCTGCTGCTTGTGTGGTATAGGAAATCGAGGTTTACGATATATAAGAAATAGAGAGGAAGGCCCGTCTCTTTTGAAAGATCGATCGCTTTATCGATTGTGGCGCGGCTATCTGCCCCACCACGAACTGCGCAAACGGTTCCACCTATTGGATTCCTCCATTCGTAAAAATGTGTCCATTGAGAAAAGCCCGAACGCAATTAAGTCATCGTTATATATGCAGCGCTAGATGCAATCTGTAGCATGCAGATATGTCCTTATCGAGAGAGCATATTGTCTTTCATGTGGCACATCGATGGTATCGCCAGAATAAAGGATAAAAGATATCCTGTCTATTTCGGCTTTCTCCCAGCTCAATGCAAGTGATTTCTCTTTTAAATACTTTCTAAGAACAGGGCATTCATAATATTTTCGGCGGCTGCGCTTTGATAGATAGATTAATCATGGGTCCACTGAAAAAAGCGGCCACTAGTAGGAAAAAGGGGGGTATATATGCTGTATCCTTTCTCGTATTTGGGATTTATTCAGTGCAATCAATCATGGATTACAGGAAAAGGTATAGCCGGCGGAATTGTCCTTGTCGAGATTTCACTCTGGTTTGTTATTGCAATAAGCGATCTCCTATCGGCATGATCCCTTGCCATGTTAAGCTTATCTATTGTAGCCATAGCTAGGTTGGAGGCAAGTGGTAGACAATGCCCAATGATTTGCTTTATTAGGCCAAATCGTACGTGAGCATATTATTCCCTGTGCCTACTCTCCAGCATGTTGTGATTTACAGTATTTACTGGCTTGAATGCCGAATCGAGACTGACCTTTATGCTATAACGATATGCAAACCTGCGGGACGGTCAACTTACTGCTGCTTGTTGCGGGGGTTATTCATGCCCACTTATCCGATAAGACAGCCGCGAAACCAGAAAGCGCGTCGATGCCGGAAGTGTGGCCCTGAGCGGCAATTCTCTCGGCAGCCTGTCGAAGGCCGCATTGATTTTGGTCAATCAATTCTTCAAATAGAATATGCCATGCAGCGCTGCATTCGCCATGAGCCGCGGAATGAATCCATGCTGCGGAAAAGGACGTCGTCTGGGGAACAGCAGCATTGGCAATAGCAATAGACAGTCTTTTTGCATATGCCTTTGGTTTGGAAGCCCAGGTCGCCAGCAGACAGCCCACGATCCAATCGTCGCCGGAGGGCGTCAGACCACCTCCCAGTCCGGCGAGCCCGGCCGCGCCCTTACAGCAGAGAACTTGATTATCTGTTCGCAAGCCATGGACCAAGTCTCTAGCTGGCGCATTCGCTTGTTGAAGTATCTCTTTATCAAACAATAGATGCGATTTCAAGGACGCAATAATCAGGTTCGCAAGACTTCCCGTTGTAGACGACTCGTTCAAAACATCGAAAATGACTTTTAGATTATTCGACTGGCAGGCTTTCTCTTGATGCAGCGCTCCCCACGGCGGGCAAGGATTCCAATCTCTTGCCGGCCGGGTATCAATCTTAAGCTCATCTATTAGTAGCAATCCATGAGCGTACTCTACTCTAGACCCCGCAGAGACATGATCGCAGAATGTCACTGCCGGAATGAGTAAGCTGAATGGTCCGTTGCCAACCGGGGATGTAACAATGGCGAGCACTTTATTATCGGCTGCAATCAGATTGCAGACTTGATTGAATACATGCAAGACCCGGGCCTGAGGTTCGTCCACTATCCAGGCTCGGGCTTGGGGGGCAATCGAAAGCGCTCTCAATATAGTGGCTATACCTCAGCCTTTCTACTATCGGTTAATAAGAATTACGCGGGTGTTGAAAAAAATAATTGCCAATAAAGAGCGTTGAGATTATTGGCACTTTCTGAACTATCCTTTTATGCAGCCCTAGCCGCATTACTCCTCTCCCCATAAAAGGAGAGGGGCCGGGGGCGAGGGATGTGGGAGCTTATTAGAAACTCTCCCCTCGCCATTTTAGGGGAAGGGGCTGAGGATTGGAGCAGTTAAAATGAAAACCACCCCTAACCCTAATATTCTCCCCATTAGGGAAAGGGCATACATCATCCTATTGTCAAGCTATCTCTCATTTTAACGCTATCATCGCCTTCGAGATGAGAGCGCTATGATCATGATCCTTTCCCTTGGGTCATTGCCTTTTGCTCGAGGGCTAAAAAGACTTTCTCTGGAGTAAGCGGCAGGTCGAGGATACGTACGCCAACTGCTGCGGTGAGCGCATTGGCTATTGCAGGAGCGGTTGGAACCATTGGATGTTCGCCAACGCCGCGTGCTCCCCATGGACCATCGTCCTGCGGCACTTCCACGATGATCGATTCAACCTTCTTAGGCATATCCACAGCGGTGGCAATCCGGTAGTCCATGAAACTTATGTTTTGAGGGATTCCATCCTTGAACTGCAGGCTTTCGAGGATGCCAGTGCTGGCCCCCATCCCCACACCGCCCTCGATTTGAGCCCGAACTTGTTCCGGATTGATCGCCTTGCCGACATCGAAAGCCGAGGCTATATTCAAGATTGTGATATGGCCGGTCTCGATATTCACTTCGAGGTCAACTGCCTGACAGCCGGTGGTGTAATGCACTACTGCGCGCTCTCCCTGACCAGTTTCATTATCCAGGTCAGTAACGTAAGTTGGCATAAAATTTCCATGCCCGATAATTGGGCCGCCTTGCCAGCCTGCGCCGTCCGGTTGTGGCAGGCCATAAACTACTATATTCTCAATCGATATGGAATTTTCAGTCTTGTAGGAGATCACCTGCCCATCTTTGATGTCCAGGTCTTCTGGATTTTCATCCCAGTACTTGGCGACGATATCCAGAATTTGCTTCCGGGCGTTATGGGCAGCCTTTACGATGGCGTTTCCCATCGACCAAGTAAGCCGGCTGGCGACGGTTTGCCACTCATACGGACTGTATTGAGTGTCTACTGGAGCGCTGATTCGAATCCAATCCATCGGCACGCCTAGGGCTGCGGACGCCATTTGGGCGGCAACGGTGAACGTGCCTTGTCCGATTTCCTGCCCGCCGATCCCGAGAGATACTGTTGCATCCTCATTGAGCCTGACCCAGGCTGAGGAGCCGGCATTGGGCGGCATGGCCGGGGCTTTCCACATAATCGCCAACCCTTTCCCCCGTCTTTTATTCGGAGCGCTTGCCGGTTCGTCTGTTCCCCAGTTAATGGCTTTTGATGCCTTCTGGATGCATTCGGTAAGACCAATCGGATGCATTTTCATCCCGGTGACATTAATGTCGCCGCTTCGAAGACAGTTTTTCAGACGAAACTCGACCTTATCCATGCCAAGTTCATCCGCGACGATATCCATGATCTGCTCGATGCCCCAATGGATCTCGGGCATCCCGAAGCCGCGCATCGGCCCACCAACAGGATGATTGGTGTAGACACAGTAGGAGTCGGCCCAGACATTGGGGATGTTATATGGTCCGGTAGACGAGTAACCGCTGGCTCGGGTGATATTGACGCCATACTCGGTATATGCGCCGGCATCCCAATAATACTCCGTCTTCATTGCTAGAATCTTGCCATCCTTGGTGGCGCCGACTCTAGTCTTGGCGATTAATCCCTGGCGGACAAAGGAGCAAAAGAATTCCTCCTCGCGCGTCAGGCGCATCTTTACCGGATGTCCGGGGACCTTGCGGGCCATGACGACCGCCATACCTTCAACCGATACTCCTGCTTTAGACCCAAATCCGCCTCCAACATAGGGAGCAATAACCCGAATATCGCTCTGTGAGACTCCCAATGCTTCGGAGATTAGATTACGCTGCGCAAAGGGCGATTGGCTGCTGCTCCAGAGAGTGATCTTGCCATTCTGATCGACCCGGGCTATGGCTATATGAGTCTCGATGGGTACATGTTGGACTTCCGGTACCCGAAACGAACGCTCGACGATCACATCGCACTTTGGCCAGGCGGCTTCAATATCGCCTTTTCGTACTTTAAAGTGGTTGGAAATGTTCGTTCCTGGCTTTGGTTGGATGAAATCAGCGACGACATAATCACCCAGATCGGGGTGCAGCAGCGGCGCATCTGGTTGAATTCCCCGGATCGGGTCAAGCACCGGATCTAGCACTTCATACTCGACATCAATCAACCGACAAGCTTCATCGGCAATCGCCTCACTTGTGGCGACAACGCCGGCAACCGGATCGCCGACGAAACGTACTCGCTCGCGACAGAAGATGAAACGATCCTTCAGATAAAGACCAATGTGCTCATCGCTGTCCGCGCCGGTGACGACTGCGCGAACGCCAGGCATTGTCAATGCTTTACTGACGTTAATATGCTTAATCAGCGCATGGGGGTGGGGGCTGCGGAGCACACGACCGTATAGTAGGCCGGGCCCAAACGGGAGATCATCAGTGAACTTCGCCTCTCCGGTCACCTTCGCGTGAATATCGATGCGCGGGATGCTTTCTCCAATTGGGTAAGGGGCCTTTTGGGTATGCTTCATTTCATCCATTTCAACCTCCCGCCTTTGCGGCTGCCTGAATGGATTCGACAATTCTTACATAACCGGTGCAGCGGCAAAGATGTCCCCGTAATGCATCTCGGATCTCTGCTTCGCTGGGATGAGGATTGCGGTTTAATAGCGCCCGGGCGCTGATCAAGATTCCAGGAGCACAAAAACCACACTGCGTTCCGGTCAGCTCGATGAATGCTTTTTGGAGTGTATCGAGTTGACCATCATGGGCCAGGCCTTCTATAGTGAGTATCTCGGCGCCATCGGCTTCGACGGCCAATACCAAACATGAGTTCACCGGTTCACCGTTCATCATCACCGTACAGGCGCCACATTCGCCAGTGCTGCACCCATTCTTTGTACCGGTCAGCGCCAGCCGTTCACGCAAGAAATCAAGCAGCGTGAGATTTGAGGGAACCTCGGCAACTTCTTGAACGCGGTTGACGGTTAATGTGATTCGATGAGTTCCCATTTAGCCCTCCTTCTCAAGCATGGTTCGCACTTCGAGGATCCCACGTCGAGTGAGCGCCTTGACCATTGCCTTACGGTAATGGGCGGAAGCGCGAATATCGTCAATTGGTCGACTTGTCGCTTCTGCCTCATTGGCCGCCAGCTCGATCGTCTCATCCGTAAGTGGATCGCGGGCCAGGATGGCTTCTGCGGCTGGGACACGGATTGGCGTTGGAGCGACTGAAGCTAATGCAAGCCGGAAGCTATAGGAGGATTTGACGCTTTCATCCGGGTAAGCCATCACAGCTGCTGAAACAAGTGCGAGGTCTCCAGCGCTGTTGCGGCCTAGTTTGAGATACCGTCCAGCGCATCCCTTGGGAGGAGTTGGAAAATCGATTCGCATCAGAAACTCGCCTTCATCAAGGGCATTCTTGCCTGGTCCGAGGAAAAATTCGGCAGCCGGAATCGTCCGCTCTCCCTTGGGGCCAATCGCAAGAAGAGAAGCCTCATAGACCAGTGCGATTGGGCCTGTGTCGGCACAAGGCGAGGCGTTGCATAGATTCCCGCCAATGGTGGCTCGATTTCTAAGCTGATACATTCCAAATGCATCTATTGCTTCAGCCAGCAGTGAATAATATTTGACCACAGCTTGGTGTCTGGCGATCATGTTCAAAGTCGCGGCTGCGCCCAGGCGCAACCCTGATTTCGGATCGAAATCTATCGAGGTCATGCCTGGCAGGTGTTTAACATCGACAAGAAGCTTTGGCGTAACCAGCCTATCTCGCATGTGTAGAAAGATGTCAGTTCCACCCATGAAAAGCCGGGCATCGTTAGGATACTTGAGCAATAGGCTCACAACCTCATCAGACGTATCCGCGCTCACATAATCAAAATCTGGAAGTCCGGGACTTGGCAGGTTCATTTCCACCTCCTATCAAGTATCTATTGGTAATCATACTCTCTTTATATCTATAGTTCTCATTATCTATCAGAACGATACAAGAGCGTATGTCAGTACCTATGGATTGATCTCCGCTGTTTGGCCTTTCATAGGAGAAAGCCTGAATACCGCGCAGCTTGGGCCGCACACTGTCGCTTGCTGCGGGTCTCTTCGCTAATCCGCGATCTGTTATCTAGATTTGAGGACGCGGACAGGCACAATCCCCGAATCTGGTTAGCTTGAACGACTTCTTCTTTTCCATCAATGCAGCATAGCGATCATCATCGACGAAAGCGACAATTCGGGAAATGCTTGACTCGCCATCGACAAAGCGCCATGGAAAACAGCCGATTTCAACTCGCTCATTAAGCAGCAGGTCGATGTCGCCGCCGAGGCACTCGGCGTGGATGATGCCATGGGGGAACAATTCAATATGCATGAGCTGGTATTTATCGTCGGTAAATACCTCGGCGATCGATTTGCCATACTTGTGTTGAAAATGGGCCTCAGCCTCTTTAGTTTGGCGCGGCATCCAGTTTCGAATGATCGTATTCATTGGGTGATCGGCGCTGCCGCAATCCACGCCGAGCCATTTAATCTTTTTAGTTATGCACCAATCAGCAAATTCACGGTCCGGCCCCGGATGCTTAACCATGTAGCGGACCTCATCGGCAGTTGGCTGGTCCCAGCCATAACGATGGTAGCCGGTGTGGATTAGGAGAATG
>DAOVFE010000420.1 GCA_030673085.1 Anaerolineales bacterium
TTGGAACAGCCGATTTTGAAGAGTCCGTCGAGCGAGTTATCGCCGGCCCCGAAAGAAAGAGCCGTATCATCAGCAAAAAAGAGAAAAAAATCGTCGCCTACCATGAAGCTGGTCATGCCGTGGTCATGCATGTTATCCCCGAATGCGATCCGGTGCATAAGGTAAGCATCATCGCTCGCGGGACAATGGGCGGCTTCACCCTTGCCTTACCTGAAGAAGATCGGACACTGATCTCTCGTAATAAATTCAAAGCCGACCTCGCCGGCCTTCTTGGAGGCCGCGCGGCGGAAGAAATCGTATTCAATGACATAACCTCCGGCGCAGCAAATGATCTTGAACGCGTATCAAAATTGGCCCGCACTATGGTAACCCGCCTTGGAATGAGCCAGAATCTCGGGCCTATGGTGTATGGCCAGAAAGAAGAGCTCATCTTCCTCGGACGGGAGATCAGCGAACAGCGGGACTACTCAGAGAAAATCGCAGAGAAGATTGATTCAGAGGTGCATCGGCTGGTTGAGGAAGCCTATATAACCGCCAAGGAAATAATAACAACCTATCGCTCCCAGGTTGATGCAATCGCTGAACGCCTAATAGAAGTCGAAACGCTGGATCGTCAGCAATTTGAAGAAATCTTCGGTGAAGCGGTGCCCGAGAAGAATGGCGGCACGCCTTTTCCTTTGCCAGTACTTTCTTCTACATAAGTAAACGATAAAACCCTCATAATTCCTTTAGGGATGTCCTTTAGAGACATCCCCCATTACAGAATTCTGACCCTTTGGGTACGGATCTTTTCACTCGCCCAGGACTTCTCGCCGCTGGCGCTTTGGGCCAGTCCATTCATCCCCTCAACAAGCTGGGGGGCATTCTTGTTCAGCAAGTAAACCTTCAGCACTTGCCGGCAGCTTAAAGATCGCTGCTTTGATCGGCTAAATTTCCATTTTTCTCCCAAATTGTCCAACCGCGTCTTTGGGCGATTCGCCGCAGTTTCTCATCAGGAGAAACCACAACCGGATTCCCGACCATTGATAAGAGCGCCTGGTCTGAAATCGAATCTGCATAAGCCCATGACCGATTAAAGTCAACCTTTATTCCCCTTGCGGATAGATATGCCTTCGTCATCTCGGCTTTTTTTTCTTCACTGCACACCGGCCCAGCCACTCGTCCGGTATATTGATGATGCCTATATTCTGGCTCAGTTCCTACAATATGCTTCACCCCCAGCAATTCGCCAATAGCAGCAATTTGGGGCGCAAGACCTGAGGAAACCAAGACGACTATATCGCCAGATTGAAGATGGGCTGTGAGCCGGCTGACAACTTCTATCCGCATATATGGTTCAAGGTATTCCTTGGCTACCCACTGGAAGATTTTATTTGCCTGTTCTTTGTCAAACTTACGGAAATACCACGCCAAATCTCGCGCCCAGACGCTTCGCATCTGACTTTTCGATAAAAGGCCTATCCATCCCATAAGATAAATCGGGTAGTGCGTCGCTATGAATAAACAATGAGTTCCGCGCCGCAACTTTCTTGACTTAAAATAAGCCATCATACCCCGCCAGACATTGCTGGTGGTAAGCGTGCCGTCAACGTCAAAAAAAGCAGCCTTCTGTTCCATCGCAACCTCTTATTTTGCACAACGCCTCAGCTATAAGATACGCAATGCCCAATTATATTAAAGGTGTTGAAAAACATATTTGCCCATAAAAGAGTATAGTATATGTGGGGTGGAAGCTCCTCTTCCACCCCATATATACTAACATTTCAGCAAGTGAAGAACCCCGCAGCTTGCTGCGGAGTTCTTCCAAGGAAAAAGCCATAAATGAGGGCGGTAGCTCCCAAACCCGCACTTTCCACTCATCCCTACAGCAAGTTGTTGGGTTTCCTGGCTTTTTCCATGGGGCGGTAGCTCCCAAACCCGCACTTTCTACTCATCCCCACAGCAAG
>DAOVFE010000016.1 GCA_030673085.1 Anaerolineales bacterium
CGATATTTTTCTTGGATGATGAATCAGACCGTTATTTGCCCTCTGTGCAGGAAGCCCCTCTTGAAGCGGAAGCGCCAGTAGAACCGGAAGCGCCAGTAGAACCGGAAGAACTGCCGTAGACGAAAAATGATCGGAGGCTTGAATGAGTCGCGGCTTGAATAAGGTGATGATCATTGGACACCTTGGGCGTGATCCAGAAATGCGCTATACCCCTTCGGGTCGCCCTGTTACCACTTTTAGTGTGGCAACGACACGTTCATGGCATTCGGCTGATGGAGAGCGGCATGAGGAAACTGAGTGGTTTAATGTAGTTTCTTGGGGAAGCTTGGCAGAGATATGCAATCAACATTTGCGTAAAGGCCAGCAAGTATATATCGAAGGGCGTTTGCAGACTCGCCGTTGGGATGATGCTGAGGGCAAGAAGCATTTCGCAACTGAGCTGGTTGCGCAGGAGATGATTATGCTTGGGGATTCTCACAATGCGTCAGCCGCCACTTTCAAAGCCGATTCTGGAGAGGAAGAAACCTATCCTTTCTAAATGTTTTTCGAATAGAAGTAATCTATGAGTCCACTGAAAAAAACATCCACTAGTAGGAAAATGCCTGTCTAGCATTTGGGCTTTTTTCAGTGCAATAATCTATAGAAAAAAGGGACAAGAGTAGGAAAAAATGGCCGGACAAGATGAAAGGAAAAGTAGAACACCTCAACGTGGCAGACCGCGTCGTCGATATACAAGAAGACCGAAGATCTGTCAGTTTTGTACTGGACAAGTTAAATCGATCGATTATAAAAATTACGCGCTTCTGCGACGCTTCGTGAACCAACAGGGCAAGATTCGCCCTCGTCGCGATACGGGAACTTGTGCCAAGCATCAGCGGATGGTTGCACGGGCTATTAAACGTGCTCGTCATATGGCTTTATTGCCTTTTGTTGAAGAGCGATTTCACTAAGTTTTTATAATATCGATTTGATTCTAAGGAGAGCGTTTATATGGCCAAGAAAAAGGCCGCTCCAGGTGTGACAAAAAAGCACTTCGCACGTGCAGAACGTGAACGCCGGCAAAGTCGATGGATTCTCACGGGCACGATCGTAATAGCAATATTAGCAATTGGCCTGATTGGCTATGGTCTGGCAAATGAAAAAATAATAAAGCCAAAGCAGCCGGTTGCAGTTGTTAATGGTGAAGAGATAGGAATCAAGGATTTCAAGGGGCGCCTTCGACTTTTAATAGGGAATAAGGAAGAACGAGCAACAAATGCTGGGCAAATTGTTAATAGCATGATTAGTGATGTCTTAGTTCGTCAGGAGGCCGAAAAGCGGGGTATCGTCGTCAGTGAAGATGATGTTGATAATGCTATCTATAAGTTATTTGGCTATTATCCGGATGGAACGCCGACCCCAATACCGACCGGAACTCTGGATCCTGCCGTTGCTGCCGTGGTTACACAAACTGAAGAGGCTCCTTCAACGCCGCTGCCGACAGCAACGCCATATACTAAAGATAAGTTCGAACAGGATTATGAAAAGTACATGGATCATTTAGCCGAAAATGGTATAAATGAAGCTGATTTGAGATCTTATTTCAAAGCTGCGCTTTATAAGGAGAAGCTGCTTGATAGCATACGGGCTGAAGTGCCAAATATAGAAGACCAAGTATCGGCGCGCCATATCCTGGTTGCCGAAAAAGAGACAGCAGAGGAAATACTTGGCCGGCTCAAAGAAGGTGATGATTGGGAAGAATTGGCAGCCGAGTATTCAGAAGATGAATACAGTAAAGACAGGGGCGGCGATTTGGGTTGGTTTACTTATGGAATGCTCGTTCCTGAATTTGCAGATGTGGCATTCAATACTCCTATAGATGAGATTAGCGATCCGGTTGAAACTAGTTATGGGTGGCATTTAATTCAGGTACTAGAACACGAAGAGCGCCCAATCAGCGATTATGCGCTGGAACAGGCTGTACAACGGGCCTTCAACGATTGGTTGATTGCCGAAACTGAAAAGGCCGATATCGATATTATGCAAGAACAACTTCTAATGGCGGCTGCAACTGCATGATTTCGTTAGGAAGGATCCCCGGTTTAATCGATAAGTTCTAATAATTACTGGCTAAGCAATCAATATATATCGCTTTCTATGATGAAGCACCCCTAGAATGACTTTTGACATTAAACGGGTGCTCTTCATTTAAATTATCTCTATGATAGATCTTGATGATCATAATGCTAGGGAATATACTGGTCTTAGGTGCCGAGTATGAATCTAGAAGGATTGCTAAACGAACTTCCTAAAACAACGCGGCATGATGAGATTGAGCTTATTAAGCGCGCCTATCGCCTAGCTAAGAAAGCACACGCAGGTCAGAAACGAGCTTCAGGTGAACTTTATATCCAGCATTGTCTTGCGGTAGCATCAATTCTGACTAATTTAGGGATGCCGCCCGAGACCATTATCGCTGGTCTGCTTCATGATACCGTTGAAGATACCGGTGTAACTTTAAAAGATATCGAGCGCGATTTTGGCAAGGATATAGCCAAGCAAGTTGACGGTGTTACAAAGCTGAGTCAGTTGCCACGGGTAAGCAGTCATAGTAGACGAACAGGACGTCAACGCAAAGAAGCTACCAAGAGCGAATTAGCAAAAGAAACACTGCGCAAGACTTTTTTGGCGATGGGTGAAGATATTCGCGTGGTTGTAATTAAATTGGCTGATAGGCTCCATAATATGCGGACTCTTAGCCATCTTCCCCCAGATAAGCGCAAACGAATTGCCAAGGAAACGATGGAGATTTTCGCGCCGCTGGCGAATCGTTTAGGAATATGGCAGGTCAAATGGGAATTGGAAGATCTCAGCTTTCGCTATGTGATGCCGAATGAATATCGCGAGATTGCGGCTCTTGTGGATGAGAGACGAGTAGATCGCGAACAAACAATGAAGGCGATTATTAAGCATCTAGAGAGTGTGCTGTCAGAGGAGGGTATTACAGCCGATGTTGAAGGACGACCGAAACATCTTTACTCGATCTATAACAAAATTGAGCGCAAAGGTGTTCCCTTTGAGATGGTCTACGATATACGCGGCGTACGTATTATTGTGGAATCTGAACCGGATTGTTATTTAGCACTAGGAGTAATCCATAGTCACTGGAAGCCAATTCCAGGTGCGTTTGACGATTATATTGCCACTCCAAAGGATAATTTTTACCAATCACTTCATACTGCCGTTGTTTATGAAGATGGAAAAACGCTGGAAGGGCAGATCAGAACGCCAGAAATGCATGAGAAAGCCGAGTACGGGATTGCAGCCCACTGGCGATATAAGGAAGGGCGTCAGCGCGATGATGCCTATGAGCGGAAGATTATGTGGCTACGACGGCTCATGGAATGGCGGCAGGATGTGGACAGCGCCAGCGACTTTGTAGATGCTATGAAATCGGATGTATTCACCGATCGCGTATATATATTTACGCCGCGTGGCGACATTATCGACTTGCCTGCCGGATCAACGCCAATTGACTTTGCCTATCACATTCATACCGATATCGGTCATCGGTGCCGAGGAGCTAAAATTGGGGGAAAGCTGGTTTCGCTAGATCATAAGCTCAAAACCGGAGATGCAGTTGAGATTCTTACCACGAAGCGAGGTGGACCGAGTCGTGATTGGCTCAATCCTAGTTTGGAAATGATCGTGAGCCAGCGCGCGAGAAGCAAAGTTCGGCAATGGTTCAAGCGTCAGAATCGTGAGCAAAATATCTCTCATGGCCGTCTGCTCTTAGAGCGCGAGCTACATCGTCTTGGTATTGAAGAAATTAATTATGACGAAGTTGCTCATGAAATGAATTATCCGGATGCGGAAGATATGCTGGCGGCTATTGGCTGCGGCGATATCCATTTAGGGAAAATCATCCCTCGATTGGTAAAAAAGGATGAGACATCGCGCGAATTAGTGTTATCGCCCGGCGAGCAATTATATCCTGAACAAATAGCTTCGGATGAAATATCTGTTCAGGGTGTTTCCGGCATATTAACCAAGCTTGCTCGCTGCTGCAAACCAGTTCCTGGTGATCCAATTGTAGGATATATAACCAGGGGGCGGGGTGCAACGATTCATCGCCGGGATTGCCCTAATGTTCTTCGAGTTAAAGATAAAGAGCGGCTGGTTGAAGTGGATTGGGGAGAACCGAAGAGAACTTATCCGGTAAGTGTTCGTATCCGTGCTTATGATCGGGATGGGTTGATGAGGGACGTGTCGACATTACTGGCCAATGAGCAAATTAGTATTTCATCGATGAATGTCTCGACCAAGAAAAGCCTAGCCACATTTGATATGATTATGGGAATTATCGACATTAATCAACTTAGTCGTATATTAAATCGCATTGAGGCACTGCCAAACGTACTTGAAGCTCGGCGAATACACCCTGGATAAAAGCTTATAAGTTCGGCTAAAGTATTTCCATAGAGGATGTGACGACTGTTATCGCTCACCACCGCTGGTTTGAGAGCCAGGCCTGATTGAATGACGAAAGGGCTTTGGAAGGACCAGCTGCCACATTTTTGCGGCACGGCTGCGCAGCTGTACAACAGTGCAGGTAGAAGCCCTGTGACTTTTAGCGGGGCTTCTTTGCTTCATGTAATACAGACTCGATTTCTGAAGCCAGGTTGGTAGATGAATTGTTCTGGTTATGCAAAAGGGAACTTACTTCTCTGAAGAAGCTGTGTTCTTCATCCGCTGCTTAAGCGTCCTTGAGAAAATATCCTCAAGTTCGTCAGGAGATTGCTTGCGGCTGGAAGTGGTTTTTTTAGTCGGCCGATTGGTTTCCGTGTCAGTTTGATTTAATGCTTGTCTCAAGGCAAGTTCCATCGCGGTGGGGACAATTTCATCTTCTTGGAGGAGGGCTTCTGATTGTTCTTTTTCTTCGAACTGTTTCATACTAAGGCGAATCTGGCGTTTCTTACGATCTAAATCGAGGACTACGACATCTACTTTATCACCAATATTAACGATCTCCGCTGGATTATTCACATAATCGCTACTCATTTCACTGACATGTACCAAACCAGGCCTTTCAGCTCCAATATCGATAAAGGCACCGAAATTCTCGAGCCGTACGATTTTTCCGCTGAGCTTAACACCGGGCTTGATATTTTTCCAGGGAAGCGTAATTGGCTTGATCATAGTAAGCTCGATCCGGCCGGATTCAGGATCAACTTTCTGAACCCATACATCAACTTTCTGCCCCTCTTTTATAACATCCTGAATTCGATTAACATGCCCATGCATAAGCTTTGAGATATGCACTAGGCCCGGCTGCTCTGCACCAATATCGACAAATGCGCCAAAAAGTTCGAGCTTTGTAACTTTTCCAACAAAGTGCATTTTAGGCTTTAGATCCGATAAATGAATTTTGTTGGCCTCATTCTGACTATCCACTACGCACCTTCTTTCGAATAACAGCTCGCAATATTCGCGGGCGAGATTATATCATAGTCATGGCCGCCTATGGGGTCGGGGTTTGTGATGGAGACGCTTCATTGCTACGGCGCGCAACTAGATACCAATCGGTAACGTTATTAAGACGATCGCTGGGATCATAGATTGGGCCAATAGTAATTCCCTGTACAAGATAATTCACCGCGTAGCTATAGACTGGAGTGTACAGCAACAGGGCTGGCGTTTGATCGTGAAAGCGATATTGAAAACTACGATAAAGCTTAGCTCGCCGGCCGAAATCAGGCGTTGTACGGGCTTGTTCGAGCCAGATGCTAATATTACGGTCGGCAAGGCCGCTATAATTCTGGCCAGTTTCCACCAGTGCATCATGCCAGAATGGGTAGGGATCAGGATCAGGATAACCTGTAAGGTCAAGATTGACTAATGCGGCTTCGTAAGCACGCGGCTCAAGATAATCGGTCATCAGTGAATCCCCGTCGGATGCTACTAGATCCACTTGTACACCAATCGCTGCCCAGTTCTCCTTAATGATATTAGCGACTCTTTCCTGGATTGGATCATCTGTATAAACTAGATTAAAACTTAAAGTTTCATCTTCCTTCAAGCGGATATACTCTGATGTCCCTGGCGCTGCGCCAACAGGAAGTTCCCATTCAAGTGCATCTAGCATGATGGCTGCCTGTTCAGGATCAAATGGTAGCGGATTAATACTATTCGAATAGGCCCATGTGCCGGGAAGGATCGGACTATCGGCTACCATTCCTTGTCCCGAAAGAACCTGGTTGATAATACGCTGGCGGTTAATTGCAAGCAAAAGCGCTTGTCGCATTTCCTTTTCAGCCAGGAATGTTTTTTCGGGATTATTTAGGTTGAGAAAAACAATCTCGATTTCCGGCAGTCGGGCGCTATAAAGGTTAATAGTGGGATCTTGGAGGAATGGTTCAAGCTGTTTCTGATCAATGCCGCCCAAGCCCTGAACGTCGCCGGAAAATAGCGCATCCGCCGCGTCATTCTGATTGGCATAGAAATGAAATTCAAATCGCTGTAGGAAAGGTACCTGACCGTAATAATCTGAAAAAGATGTCAGGCTTACTCCTACAATCGTTCCGTCTTTGACGAGAAAGCGGTCAAATTGATAAGGGCCTGTGCCAATGGGTTCGAGGTTGAAGGGGTGATCTACCATATCAATGATGCTGACGCCCCGCAGTAAATGATCTGGCAACAATCCGATTGTAAGAAAGTCGAGAAATGGGGCGAACGGTTCAGGCAATCGAAATTGGACATTATGCTCATCAAGTTTGATGATGTCAATCTGATGCCAGAAATCATGCAAGTCCGCCGGTCCCGGATAATCTGCATCTTTGAATTTTGAGAATGTGTAGATGACATCATCAGAAGTAACCGGGTTACCATCATGCCATAGGGCATCGTTGCGAAGGGTAAAAGAATAGAGGGTAGCGTCAGCTGAAACCGCATATCTATCGGCAAGATCCGCGATTGGCATACCGCGCGAATCAAAGCGAACCAAGCCGCTGAAAATCAAGCGGTCAATGTCGCGATCAGCCTGATTATATTTATCGAAAATAGGATTAAGCCGCATTAACGAACCGACAATGGCTTCTGAGTAGGCTCCGCCCTGAACGGGCTGAGGCGCGACAGTTTCTTGGCTGGGCGCTTGGCGGAGAAGCAAGCCGGCGACCAATATAAGCCCGCCAATAGCGATCAGAACCTGCCATCGAATATTGCGTATTGCAACGACCGTAGAAGAACTTTGATGAGGCAAAAGACTAACCGGCGAAAGTCACGTTGAGAATGGCGAGTAGAAAGAATGTAAAGCTTAGGCCGATGGTCACATTAAACAATAGTTTTTCGACTCCGCGTCGGACATGATAACCACTGCCGCCGCCAAAGTCACCACCGCCAAGCCCGCCAAGCCCTGCGCCACGGTTTTGTAAAATAATCACTGCTATCAACGCAATGGATATAACAATCATTGCCAAGTCTAGATAGAATTCCACGAATCATAACCTCCTAATTCAATAAGCGGACGGATTATAGCAGAACCCAATTGCTCGTTCAAGCCATAGATTAATGTAATTGTCCAATTGACGCTCGAAGAAAGGCTTCAATGAAGCCCTCCAATTCGCCATCAAGAACTGCTGATATATTTCCGACCTCATATCCAGTCCGGTGATCTTTAATCATTTGGTAAGGGTGCAATATGTAGGATCGGATTTGGCTTCCCCATTCAGCTGAGACATGTGCTCCTTTAAGCTTCGCCAATTCAGCTTCTTGTTCTTGCCGTTTCAAATCCTCTAAACGGGCTTTTAATACCCGCATTGCGTTGGATTTATTTTGAGTTTGTGAGCGCTCGTTTTGACAGGTTACAACGATGCCAGTTGGAAGGTGTGTGATCCTTATCGCGGTTTCATTCTTTTGAACATTTTGACCGCCGGCTCCTGCCGAGCGGTATGTGTCGATACGTAAGTCATCTGGCTTGATTTCGATTCCTTCATCCGATTTCATCTGAGGGTATACCTCAACCAGTGCAAACGAAGTATGGCGGCGATGTGCCGAATCAAACGGCGAAAGCCGGACAAGACGATGGACACCTTTTTCAGAGCGCAGATTTCCGTAGGCATAGGAGCCGTTTATTGCTATTATTACCCGCTTAATGCCTGCCCCTTCACCTTCACTTTGATCTAGAACTTCAGTTTTAAAGTCACGCCGTTCCGCCCAACGCAAATACATCCTTTCCAGCATCTGAGCCCAATCCTGTGAATCTGTACCGCCAGCGCCCGAATGGATTGACAGGATTGCATCATTCTCGTCATAATGACCAGAAAAAAGTGCGCTTGTCTCGCGGAGATCAAGTTCGGCTGTAATTTCTGATACTTCTTTTTCAATTTCTTCGCTTAGATTATCATCCTCTAGGGAAGCTAATTCAATTGCATCGTTAATACGCTGCTCTAGTAATTCCCATTCATGAAGTTCACGTTGCAGATGCGCTAGCCGCCTCATTGTTTCCTGGGCTTGAGCAGGGTTATCCCAGATGGAAGGATCCTTTGCTTTGCTTTCCAGCAAATGGAGCTGTTTTTCGCGTGATGCTAAGTCAAAGACGCACCATGAGTTTCTGGATTCGGGAGCGTTCTTTTTCAAGATGGGAGGTAAGATTTTCCATTGTCAATCACCATTGTAAGAGCATAAAAAATATTGTATCTGATATATTTAACTCATCTCTGCAAGCACGTAGATTCATTCAGATAGTCAATTTACCTCAAGTAAACCATCGACATAAGCTTCTGGCTCGAAGGGAGCAATATCCTCTAAATGTTCACCCAGGCCCACATAAATGATCGGAAGGTTAAGTTCCGCCGTCACTGCAAATCCAACGCCGCCACGTGCGGAACTATCGAGCTTGGCAAGTATTATCCCTTGAATTCCAATTTGATCGGCAAATGCTCGCGCCTGGCTCAGGCCATTTTGGCCAGTGGTTGCATCGAGTACCAGGTAGGTCAAATGCGGCGCATGGGGTATAACTTTGCCTGCAACCCGGCATATCTTTTTTAGCTCGGCCATTAAGTTGTGGCTGGTATGCATGCGACCAGATGTGTCGATAATCAAGGTATCTGCATTTCTTGCCAGAGCGGCTTGAGCGGCGTCATAGACTACAGCTCCCGGGTCGCTGCCTGGCTGGCCATGAATTACGTCCACATTAAGGCGTTTTCCCCAGGCTTCGAGTTGTTCTCCTGCTGCGGCTCGGTAGGTGTCGGCTGCAGCCAAGATCACCTTTTTATTCTCCAGTTGGTACTGACGTGCAAGCCGTGCTGCTATAGTGGTTTTTCCCGAACCGTTTACACCAACTAAGACGATAACCTGTGGAGGTCCACTGTCTATGGCAAATTCGGCTTTGGGGATGCGCTCGATTAGAAGGCGTCGCAAAGCGTCTTTCAGGTCACTGCCGCATGTAATGCCTTCAGAAGAGGCAATTTGTTGAAGCTCGCCAAGCAGATAGGTTACCGTTTGAATGCCAAGATCAGCCTGGACTAAAGTGGATTCGAGCTCGTCCCAATATTCATCGGTCAGATCGGTCTGGCCTAAAAGAGTTGCGAGTCGCCCAAAGGTCGCTCGACGGGTCTGGGCAAGAGCATCGCGCCAATTTTGTTTCTGCACGGCTGTAATTATACCATCGGCTATATGGATATATCCGTGCCGTGCTAAATGGAAGAAGCGTGAAGGCGGCTTCTGTAGTCATATTTAATGATGCTGTTGAAAAAGTGTAATCATTTCTATAACGCTCTTTTGCAGGCAAATGTGCTTTTCGATATCCTCATTAATGGCAGCATGTAAAAAAATGCCCGGCTCCAATTTGGCACCGGGCTACGATTGCTAGAAAAGGCCTAAGGCTGGGGGTCGAGGATTCGAACCTCGGCTTACGGATTCAGAGTCCGCTGTCCTACCACTAGACGAACCCCCAAGGAACGGGCGCATTGTACCATGCCGGCTGAAGTGTGTCTATAATACCGGGTCAGAATTTTAAGAAAGGAAAAGCATCTACGGGCAAATATACTTGAAAAATCTTGGCTAAATCTGACGATTTAATATTGCGACAGCCTGTTCAATACGATGCAGTACTTCATCTTTGCCAATAATCTGCATGCTTTCGATGAGAGGCGGACTTACTCGTTGTCCAGTAATGGCGATCCGTAAGACGCCGAAGAGCTGACCAGCTTTAATCTTCATTTCGTCGGCGAGATTTCGCAAGCTTTTTTCAACTGCATCATTCTCAAAGCCTGGCAGAGAGGCAATGACTTCACTGGCTTGCCGCGCGGCTTGGGCTGAATCGGCGGCTGTCATGTTCTTGCCGATCAGTTGCTCCGGGTCAGGTTCGACGGTTTCATTAAAGAAAAAGCCGGCGATCTCAACTGCATCCTCAAGAGTGCGGATACGCTCCTGGATCAAGGGGGTGATTCGGCTTAATGTAGTTTCATCTACTGGCAAGCCGGCAGACTTGAAGAATGGCAGAATCCGATGGGTCAGATCGTCTAATTGTAGAGAACGAATGTAGATTCCATCAAAGTGATCTAACTTGCTGTAGTTAACTGCGGCCGGGCTGGGATTTAGCTTTTCTAGAGAAAATTTCTCAATCAGTTCGTCCATTGAGAATATTTCAGTATGATCATCATATGACCATCCCATTAGCGCGATCCAATTATTTACTGCCTCTGGCAAGTATCCAGTTTGTTTCAGGTCGAGCACATAGACCGATCTGGCGCCGCTCTTGGGATCGATTGCGAACCGTTTGCTTAGTTTCCCTTTTCCGCTGGGGTTGAGGAAGACAGACAGGTGCACCCAGGTGGGCTGCTCCCATCCAAATGCTTGGTAGATCAGAACGTGCAGTGGGAACGTCGGCAGCCATTCCGAGCCGCGCAGAACATGGGTAATTTTCATCAAATGGTCGTCCACCATGGCTGCCAAATGATAGACCGGGAGGCCATTCGATTTCAACAGGATGTAGTCGTCAAGAGTTGAATTATCGACTGTTATTGGGCCACGAAGAAGGTCGACTGCTGTGGTCTTGCCTTGCTTGGGTGTCTTAAACCGTACGACATAGGACTCGCCCGCGTTGACGCGCTCCTTCGCATCTATGGGAGAAAGGTCCCGGCAGTGGTCGTCATAACGCGGCGGTTTCTTGAGCTTTTGCTGTTGGTGGCGGACTCGAGCAAGCCGTTCTGGCGAACAGAAGCAGTAATATGCAAGGCCCTTCTCAAGCAAGATGTTTATATACTTGAGGTAAATATCTGCCCGTTCAGATTGCCGGTATGGTCCATAAGGCCCTCCCTTATCGGGGCCTTCATCCCAATCAAGACCGAGCCAGCGGAGGCTGCTGGCTAGCTCCTGCTCAGCGCTAGGATCGAAACGCTTCCGATCGGTATCCTCAATTCGAAGGATGAATTGCCCGCCGGTCTGCTGGGCGAGGAGATAATTATATAGGGCTGTTCTCGCGCCGCCTATATGAAAGCGGCCGGTGGGAGAGGGGGCAAATCGAACACGCACCGGTTTTTTCAAATTCATATAAAGTACCTCACATAGCGATAATCTAGATTAGAGTTCGAGCCATTTATGGCGCAGGTTCACACTTTCTACAAGACCGATTCCAAGCAGGCTTGTAAAGAGCGAAGATCCTCCATACGATAGAAAAGGCAGTGGTAAGCCTGATACTGGGAACAGGTTTAAGTTCATGCCGATGTTAAAAAAGCCCTGGAACAGAAGCAAGATGGCTACAGCATAGCAAATCAAAGAACCATAAGTATCCCGAGCAATGCTGGCTGCCCGTAAGCATCGGAAAATGATGAAGGTGAAAATAGCGATAAACACAACCGTACCGACAAAGCCGAATTCCTCGGCCATTGCTGAAAAAATGAAGTCAGTATGTCGAACCTTCAGGAAACGGAGCTGCACTTGTGTTCCATGGCCATATCCCTGACCAAACCAACCGCCTGATCCGATCGAAATAAGGGACTGATCAACGTTATAGGCCGCGCCATAACGAGCCTCGGTATCTGGGAAGAGGAAATTGGCCACCCGCTGCATCTGATAATATTCCATAAAGAGGAAATCATGTTCTTGCGAGTAGTCAACTATGAAGTAATGGGCCAAAAGAGGTGCGATGGCGATGAATACTACTACCAAAAGCAGAAGAACGATGCCGAAATATTTCAGTCGCACACCGGAAGCCCATAATAGTGCAAGCCAAATCACAATAAGCACAATCGCAGTGCTTAAATCGGGTTGGAGAAAAACAAGGCCTGCGGGTAGGGCAATAAGCGCGGCGCTGCGGAGGAGGACCTTAGGCTGGTTGATTTCGTGTCGATGATTAGCAAGAAAATCTGCCAAGACAAGGATCATCAGGATCTTAGCGACCTCGGATGGTTGGACCGAAACAATTACAATATTAAACCAACGCGCTGAGCCAAAGCCGACTGCCCCGGCGATCTGGATCAATCCGAGAAGAGCAACAGTAAATATGTAGAGGGGGCGCGATAGAGCGGACCAGAAACGATAGTCAATCGCCGCGAATAGGAATAAAACTACTAAACCAAATACGGCATAGATAGCCTGGCGTGGGGCAAGTTCTTCAAGATTCGGATTTCCGCCAATAGCGGAACGAATCATAGCGATCCCGGCAATGGTCAACACTGAGACAGCTGTTAGCAGCCAGGTATCAAAATGACGCCAGATACGAGCAGAGTTCCGCATTGAGATTTCGCTCCTAAAGCCGACGATATTGACGTGCGGCCAAGGGGATGTTAGCGACCAAACGTTGCTGATCGCGGCTTTCCGTTAACGAAATTTCGGCGGCGCTTTTATCTATTTCTATATAGCGCGAAATCACTTCGATAATCTCGTCTTTTAGCGCTTCAAGTTTGCCAGGTGAAAGATCTGTGCGGTCATGAATAAGCACAAACTGAAGCCTTTCCTTGGCACGGCTAGCAGAATTGCGATTGCTGCCGCGCAGACGCTTAAAGAAACTCATCAATCGCCTCCAGAGCGAACTAACCGTGCAATTCGGTTAATGAAACCCTTTTTACTTTGTAAATCATTAAAGGGAACCTCTTCCCCTAACAATCGATGGGCAATATTTCGGAAGGCTTTTCCGGCCTGACACC
>DAOVFE010000427.1 GCA_030673085.1 Anaerolineales bacterium
CCTTAGCCGATCCCGAGCGGTTCGCTGTATTAGCCCGTGAAGCGTTGGCCGACATCAAGGAGGATATCACCGCCGACATCCTGCGAGAGACAGGCAGCGCCGATACACTCGACTATTCCATGATGCTGGGAGATGCTCCGGCCGGATATTTCAACCAGGGTTCGTTTGAAGGTGGCAGAAAGCTCAGTGGATCGGTCATGGCGGAAACCATTCTCAGCGGCCCCTTTGCATGCTATGGATGCCCGATAGCCTGTAAGAGAAGGGTGACTGTTGATAAATATGGGTTAAACAAGACTAAAGGACCGGAATATGAAACGGTCTGCGCTCTAGGTACAATGCTGCTGATCGACGATCTGCCCGCAGTGACTTATCTTGGACACCTGTGTGATGATTATGGAATGGACACTATAAGCGCGGGTTCCACCATTGCCTTCGCCTATCATCTGTTTGAACAGGGCGTAATTGGAACACAAGAAACCGGCGGCATTGAACTGCGCAGCGGCGATCCGGATTTAGCCATCCAGTTGATCGAGATGATCGCTCAACGCCAGGGCTTCGGCAATGTGCTGGCCGAAGGGTCGCGGTTGGCAGGGCGCAAATATGGCTGCGAGGATCAGGCAGTGCAGGTGAAGGGAATGGAAGTGGCGATGCATGACCCGCGGGCTATGTCGTCTATGGCACTGGTCTATGCCACTTCGCCTATTGGCGGCAGCCATAATCAAAGCGACATGTACGTTGTCGAGTTGGGGAGATCCCTGGCGGAGTTGGGTATCGTCAGCGAAGATCGCTTTGCGGAGGAGGGAAAAGCGCGCATGGTTGCACGCCATCAGGATTTTCGCAGCTTCTGTAACGCCCTCATCATATGCTACTTCGCTAACCCACAGGCGCAGACGATGGTCGATCTGCTGTCCTCGGCCACCGGCCGGGAGATCAGCATAGACGACGCCATGGCTGCCGGCGAGAGGATTTGGAATCTCAAGCGAGCTTTAAATATACGCCTCGGCCAAACCAGGAAGGATGATCGATTGCCCAAGCCGTTGCTCGTCCCACTGAAAGAAGGCGGAACCGAAGGCCATGTGCCCAATTTGGACGCTATGCTGGCTGAGTATTATCAAGCCCGAGGATGGGATCCGAAAACCGGGAAACCCAAGAAGGAGAAGATGTTGGCCCTGGGGCTGGGGGATATTATTTAGGCTAAATAGCGATTAGAATGAGCGGCGAATTATGGCGACATTGCGCAATCATTGTCGCCATATTCGATCTCTACCGTGGTGTGTGTGCATTCTAAGCCGTGGATCAGCTCCTTGACTTCGCTCTTAATGTGGCGGACATCCTCTTTGGATGCATCTTCGTCTACAACAACGTGCGTTGTAAGCACATTGTGTTCGCCGTCCAAAGACCAGATATGTGTATGGTGAGTGGACCGGACTTTTTCAATTATTTGCAGACGACGGTCGATATCGGAAATATTGATGCTCTCGGGCACAGCCTGCATGAAAAGAGCCAGGGTCTTCTTTAAATTTGCTATCACGTTGTAAGAGACGTAGAGAGTTATCAAAATAGACAGAATGGGGTCGAAAATTTGAATATCGCTGCTTTGATATTCTCGGATGTATCATGTGAATGTGATTGGCTCATAAGCGGAATATCTTTCAGTGCCCTTTAGCAGATTATGAGCTATGAGGCCACTGAAAAAAGCAGCCACCTATAGGAAAAGGGGAGTACATATGAGGTGTGGGCAAAGCCCACACCTCATATATGCCGTCTCCTTTCTTGCATTTGGGATTTTTTTGAGTGCACTCAAACTATAAGAAAGCAACGCGTCGGCAGGCTTCAGAAGCGGATGGCCGGGTTATCTTTACTGCTTTCGC
>DAOVFE010000061.1 GCA_030673085.1 Anaerolineales bacterium
CTGATGTGGAGTGTATCTATGGGTGGGTCCATTTTCGATTGCCAAATGGTCTCATTTTCAATTGCCACATCGCGACCCGATAACACGAGGTGGTATCATTTTCGATTGCCAAATGGGTTCATTTTAGATTGCCAAAAACACCTGGCAGGATTTTAATTCCTAGGGTAAGCGACTGATTTATAATTTAAAGGTGGAATTGATTTGTTAGAAGGAGTCGCTATAAAAATGGTTGAAGAAAATAGGGGCGAGAATAGCGTCGGCATTGGAATCATCCTTATAGATATCAATTTCAAGTTCATATGGCTGAATCGGGAGATTGAAAAGCTATTTGGGATCAGTTCCAAGCAGATGCTGGGCAAGGACATACGAGCGTTTATCGAGCAAGAGATCAACCGTATCTTTGATAAACCCGAGAATTTGGCCGGGCGTATGTTGGCGGCTATGGATGGCCATTGCGCAGAGCGGATCGAATGCCATATGGCGCCAGGGGAGGGGCAGAAGTCGCGTTGGCTTGAATATCGGATTCAACCGATTGGAGCTGGCCTTTGCGCCGGAGGCTATATTGCGCTGTTTGAGGATATAAGCGAAAAGAAGGAGGTCAAAGAAGAGGATCGTCGGCGGGCGGCTTATTATGGAGCGATCAATGCTGTGATCGCGGTCACATCTCAGGCCTTGGATATAGCTAACTTGCTTGAAATCGCGCTCGATCGAATTCTGCATGCAATCGGATTAGAGAGGGGAGCTATCTGGATCGCAGGCCTTACGGTTGGACATAGGCTAACAGAAGATACGCGCATAGCATTAGGTAAATTGGCAGAGGAGGAAAAGACCTTTTTTCAGGAGCAAAGGGCGATTTCAGATTTTGGGGAAACAACAGCGCGCGAGGAATGGCCGCAAATTATCCCTGTCATGGAGAGCGCTGGCATTCGAGCTTTATTAGTGGCCCCGATTCTAGCTGAAGGCCGGATAATTGGGGGGTTGGGAGTGGCCGATTCCGATCCTCGGCTCTGGTCTGCGGATGAGCTTATTCTGGCTGAAGTTATTGGACGACAACTGGGAGGGACAATCGAGCGTCTAGGATTGCTAGAAACGACTCAGACCCAGGCGAATCAGCTTCAGTTGATACTCGATACTGTTCAAGAGGGGATTATTACGCTTGATGCAAATCACCGGATACTAATTGCAAATCCGGCGGCGCGACAGTATTTGACCCAGCTTTCGGATTGCAGGGTTGGACAGGTGTTGGAACAGTTGGGCGACCGGCAGTTGAGCGAACTGTTGCATCTTCGCGCCGATGGCTTACCGCATGAGGTCTACCTTGAAGGCTCGAATCCAAGATCATTCGAGATCTATCCTAATCCGGTCAGAGAAGGACAAAAGGAAATTGGGTGGACGTTACTGATCCGTGATGTAACCGATGTTCGAGAAGTGCAGCGGCGAATGCATGACCAGGAGCGCCGTGCGGCGGTGGGGCAATTGGCAGCCGGTATTGCTCACGATTTTAACAATATCATGGCGGCGATTATCCTTTATACCGAGATGGTAATGCGGGAACCCGGCCTTTCACCTAAAGCGCATGATCGATTGACGACGATCCTGCAGCAAGCGGATCGCGCGGCAATGCTCACCGGCCAAATCCTTGATTTCAGCCGCAGCACCGTGATGCAATCGCGTCCAATGGATTTGGTTCCTTTCATGAAAGAGTTAAAGAAGCTGCTAGCGCGCACGCTGCCCGAGAATATCCACCTACATTTGAATTACAAGGACGCAGATTATGTGGTGAATACTGATCCGGCTCGAATGCAGCAAGTTTTACTGAACTTGGCGTTTAATTCCCGATCTGCAATGCCGCATGGTGGGGATTTGACCTTCGAACTTGCACGAATAGGCATTCAGCCGGGTCAAAAAGCCGCTATTCCAGGGATTGGGCCTGGGGACTGGATTCGGATAATAGTCTCAGATACAGGCGAGGGTATTCCTCCGGAAGTCATGCCGCATATCTTTGAGCCGTTCTTCACAACTAAGCCGCCTGGCGAAGGGGCCGGGCTTGGCTTGGCACAGGTTGATGGAATTATAAAGCAGCATCATGGTTTTATCGCCGCAACCAGTATTGTTGATAAAGGGACGACTTTCACTATCTACATTCCGGCTCTTACAATGACGGCCGTTCCAGGAGTGATCCAGCAATATAGCGGGGCTGCAAGCGGGAACCTTGAGACAATTCTTGTGGTTGAAGACGACGCTACTGCTCGCCAGGCGATATGCGAGCTTCTCGAAATATTGAGTTATCGAGTGCTTTCGGCATCTAATGGTAGGGAGGCATTGGAGATCTACACGGAGAAGGAAGAACGAATTGATTTAATCCTGAGCGATATGGTCATGCCGGATCTTAGTGGCCTTGAGTTGTATGAAATTCTAAAGAAAAAAGATTCAGGTGTAAAAATGATTGTGATGACCGGATACCCGCTTGAAGAGGGCGGTAAGGAATTGCTAGAGAGCGGAATTGTCGCCTGGGTCCAAAAGCCTCTCAGCTCTGATGCCCTGGCGCACATTTTGCGACGAGTCATCGAGCAGTCCGGAGAGGAATAAAATCCTTTACCAAAGCGAATGTTAAAGGGCTTGATCAGCGCCTCCCGCATTGCTTCTGGGGTATAGTTGTTGTCTTCCGGCCAGCATTTTCCAATAGTTAGATCGAATTCTTCTCCAAGGCAATCTCGTTTTCCGAAGAGGAAATTTGTCGCCAGTTTAGCGGTTAAAGCAACTGCCCGGTTGTTGGCGTTGAAAAGACCCTTTGCAGTATTAGCATTTGAGGTTATGCTTGAGTGCGCTTGCAGCGACAATGCCGCTCTTGGGAAAAAGCCAGGAAACCCCACAGCTTGCTGTGGTGATGAATAGCAAGCGGGGGTTTGGGTGCGGCAGCCCCCCATTATGGCTTTTTCCTTGGAAGATGCACCGCAGCTTGCTGCGGAGTTCTTCACTTTCACTTCGATCAACAATAGATAAATCGTGAGCGAATTCAAGCGAGTTCTAGCAGAGAGGCCAAAATACTGCTGAAGTGCTCCGAAAGGCCGATAAAGAAGATCCCTTAATAGGTAGTTATTGGAGGAACCATTGCGAACATATCTAGATTGCATCCCTTGCTTTTTGGAGCAGGCACTACGAGCGGCCCGTATGATGACCAATGATGAAGAAAAGGTCAAGAACATTCTAAATACGATCGTTTATATGATGCCGGATATTCCACTTTCGAGTACGCCGCCTGAAATTGCAGCTCAGATTTATGCCAAAATCAATGATATTGCTGAAAATCATGACCCATATCAAGCGATCAAGCGGGAAAGCACAAAGAGAGCGCTGGCTTTATATCCGATGATGAAGGAATATGTGGCAATGGCGAATGATCGGTTGCTGGCGGCGATCAAGGTTGCTACAGTCGGCAATCTTATTGACTATGGTGTTGCCAGTAATGAGATCAAGATAGAACATGAAGTCGCCGACCTTTTGGAACAGGATTTTTCGGTCTGCGATTACGAAGCTTTCCGTAAAAGATTGGAGCAAGCCGAGACTCTACTCTATATCGGCGATAATGCAGGGGAGACAGTATTTGACCGAGTGTTAATCGAGGAAATTCAGAAGCCGGTGATTTATGCTGTGCGCGGCGGGCCGATTATTAATGATGCCACACGCGAGGATGCTATGCAGGCCGGGTTGGATGATGTGGCTGAGATTGTGTCTATTGGAGCTGCAATTCCGGGGGCGGTCCTGGAGATGTGTAGCCCCGAGTTCAGGTCTATTTTCAGCGACGCTTCCCTGATAATCAGCAAGGGACAAGGCAATTGTGAGGCGCTAATCGATAAAAAGGGCCCGATCTTCTTCATGCTTAAGGTTAAATGTAGAGTGATGGCTAAAGTGCTTGGGCTGCATGAAGGAGACATCGTCCTCAAGCAGAACCCGGATGGCTATATATAAGGCAGCAATCAATACTGCTGAATAAGGGTGTTGAAAAAGAAAAGCCACTTGCCTAAGGGACGGTATATATGGGGCGGAAGCGGAGCTTCCAACCCATATATACCACGCTCTTTTTTTTGGGGCAATGTGTTTTTCAACATCTTCGCCGAATAATAGTTGACTACAATGAGAAAAGTCCAAATGTGCGATAGGGCCTTTCCTAATAGAGGCTGCTTTTTTCAGTGGACTTGTTGATATTAACTATAGAGGATATTGGAAACGCCCGCAGAGTTTAGGAAAATAACAGATGTCTCGAAAAAAGAAGAAGGGCTGGAAGTCTATGATGTCATTATTATCGGCGGCGGATTTTATCTCATGCTTGAGCTGGTCTATTTAATGATCTATGCTGATATGGCGTCGTCGCCGGATGATGGCTGGCTGCAAGCAGGCTCAGAGTTCGGAATTTTTGAAAGGATACGGCTGGATTCGGGTGAGCTATAGAGGAAAGATTTAGATGGAAAAATTCCCTTTAGATTTTAATATCGATCGAATAAGTGGCACTCCAGGCCGATATGATAAGCATATTCAGCGCATGCTCTCGGACATGAGAGGTCAATTTGCAGATCAAGACGCTTACCAGAAAATGATTGAGGAAGGAGATAGAATTCTATACGAAGTCTATGAAATAGGACGCCCCGGAATTGCCGGCGAACTGATGCAAGGGATTTCAATCATCCATGCAGGTAAGGTTGGGGATGAATATTTCATGACTAAGGGCCACTTTCATAGTCGATTGGAGATGGCTGAAGTATATTATTGTCTGATGGGCCAGGGCATGGTGATCATGGAAACGCCGGAAGGCGGCCAATCGTCTAGAGAACTAGGGCCGGATAGCGTGGTGTATATACCGCCACGATGGGCGCATCGCTCGGTCAATACCGGTCAACAGGATTTAATCTTTTTCTTTGTCTACCCCAGCGATGCGGGTCATAATTACGGCACCATTGAGGAATATGGCTTTGGCAAATTGGTCGTCGAGCGGGATCACAGACCGGCGATCATCGACAATCCCCGGTGGGTCCCGCCGGAGGCGAGGTGATGGACAATCTACTTGCGATGAAGGTACTGGTCACGCCAAGATCTTATGGGCGGCACGATGTCCACCTTAAAACAGAGTTGGAATCGAAAGTCGGAGAAGTGATCTACAATCCATATGGGCATTCTCTTTCTTCAGAAGAACTGCAGGACTTGCTTCCTGGAGTTGATGGATACATCGCCGGTATTGATACGATCGATCGAGCTGCGCTGGAAAGGGCCGATCATCTTAAAGTAATCGCCCGTTATGGAACGGGGGTTGATAACGTGGATCTAAAGGCAGCGAAGGAGAAGGCTATCATTGTCACCAATACCCCAGGGGCAAACGCGGTCTCGGTGGCAGAGCTTACTATTGGATTGATGCTTTCATTGGCGCGTCGAATTTCAGAGGCCGATCGGATGACCAAGCGGGGCGAGTGGAGTCCCATCTCTGGGATCTGCTTGGAGGGTAAGACGGTTGGATTGCTGGGATTGGGCGCAATCGGTAAGGAGGTTGCCTGCCGCCTTCAAGGTTTTGGCTGTGTTGTTCTAGCTTATGATCTACTATCCTTAAAGGACTTTGCTCTGGCGCATGGGGTCGTGCCAGAATCTTTTGAGAATGTGATTCAGCAGGCAGACTTCCTATCGCTGCATGTACCTTTGACTCCTGAAACGGCCGGAATGGTGGATGCCGGTTTCATCGCCAAAATGAAATCCGGATCATTCTTGGTCAATACTTCTCGGGGTGGCATTATTGATGAAGCCGCGCTTTTGGCGGCGCTGGAAACAGGTCACTTACGCGGTGCGGCGCTCGACACATTGGCTGAAGAGCCGCCCGATCCTGGGAATATGCTGCTGGCTCTGCCACAAGTGATCATAACACCGCATATGGGCGCTCATTCAGATCGCGCTGCTAATGTAATGGGAAGGTGGGCGCTGCAAGATTGCCTGAATGTCCTGAAAGGCGAGGCGCCCATCCATCGAGTTATCTAGAAAGGAAGCGCTAACAAAGTGGATAAGGAAGCAACTCTGGAGCGAATTAGAGACCTCGGCTTACTGGCTGTCATCCGGGGGCCTTCTGCCGAACTGACTATGAAGATGGTTGCTGCATTGGTGAAAGGCGGAGTTTTTGGTATTGAAATTACCTATACTACACCGAGTGCGGTTGAAGTTGCGTGCCAGCTTAATAAGAAATATGGGGATGAAATCCTGCTTGGTATGGGTACACTTACTCAACCTGAACAGGCGGCCGAAGCGCATACTGCTGGCGCTCAATTCTTAGTAAGTCCTATTTGTGAACAACTTTTGGCACAGGCCATGTCCGCTACCGACCTGACGGTCATGATCGGAGCTTTCACGCCTACGGAAGTGCATAAAGCTTACCGGTTGGGATCTGATGTGGTAAAAATTTTCCCCGGCTCGGTTGTCGGACCGGGCTATTTGAAGAGTTTGCATGGTCCTTTCCCTGAGATTCGGATGATGCCAACCGGAGGCGTCGATTTAAAAAATATTGCCGATTGGTTTACTGCAGGAGCATTTGCGATTGGCGCTGGGAGCAAACTCTGCCCGGGTACCTGGGCGAAAGAAGGTCGTTTTGGAGATATTACCGAACGCGCCAGCCAGTTTGTTAGAGCAGTTGCAGATGCCCGTTCATCGCTAAATACGTAGACCTGTTTATATTGATGAGTCCACTGAAAAAAGCAGCCACCATTGGGGAAAGTCCTTTCTCGCATTTGGGCTTTTTTCAGTGAAGTCATTGATCATAGGCCTGGTTAGTTGCTAGGGGCGCTCTCGGCAATAGGAGATAGATTAGTGTCAGAAAAGACCCAGGGGCGATATCAAATTGAAACTAAGGCGATTCCTACTTTATGCTTCATCGGCGTCACCACCGGGAAATCGTCAATAATGCAATTGTTCCCTTTGTGGACCAAAGAACTGGGTCGTCCTGAGGTGGTTATTGAAGGTGTCGATCATAAGTTGCATGACGACCCGAAATCATATCGCCAATCGGTGGCCCAAATTAAGTATGACCCGCTCTCCCTGGGCGCATTGGTAACTACCCATAAGATCGATCTAAGAGAGGCGGCCGGCGACATGTTCGATTATCTTGACACTTATGCCCAAATCACCGGCGAAATATCGTGCATCTCAAAGCGTGATGGCAAGTTGGAAGGATATGCTAAAGATCCGATTACCGCCGGACGCAGCCTGGATGCTGTCTTAGATGGCAATTACTTTGCACGCACAGGCGGAGAGGTTCTGTGCATTGGGGCCGGGGGATCGGGAATGGCGATCGCTCTCAATTTTATGGAGAGGCAAAACCCTGGCGATCGTCCCCGGCGGGTCTGGATGGTGAACCGTTCCCAAGGGCGGCTTGATAAATTAGCAGAGATGATTTCCACGGTAGGAACTGACATTGAATTTCGATTGATTGCCAATGAGGATCCCGCACGCAATGATTCGCTTATGGAAGCGCTGCCGGAGGGAAGTATCGTGATCAATGCCACCGGCATGGGCAAAGATCGCCCCGGGTCGCCGATAACGAATGCCGGGCGATTTCCGAAAAGGGGGGTTGTATGGGAGATTAATTATCGCGGTGAACTGGATTTTATGCATCAGGCTCTGGCGCAGAGGGAAGCAAGGAGCCTGACAGTAGAAGACGGCTGGCTGTACTTCCTACATGGTTGGGCCGAACACATCTCCGAAGTCTATCATCAATCGATCAGCCAAGAACTTTTTAAACGGCTTGGGGCGATTGCTGAAACCGTTCGCAAAAAATAGAGACTCCAAACAGTCTATTAAAATTCAGAAGCTGGTGATAAGGCTGGAATGCTTTCGAAGGGGCAGACTATTCCTTTTTTCATTGCCCGATAAACCCCCCTTGCTATTTATGACGCAGTGCGTTATAATAATCAAGCGATGTAAATTATGGATTGCGATGATATTGATTAAAAAAACATATGGAGGTTGATATGGCTGACAAGGCAAGTATGGAAGGTAAAGAGGAGGAACTGATGAGTAAGAGAAGCTCGCTTTATGAAATCTCACGTCAAGTGCTATTAGCAACAGTGGGCGCCGTTGTCCTTGCCCAGGATGAAGCTAAGAATTTTGTGGATAATTTAGTCGAGCGCGGAG
>DAOVFE010000052.1 GCA_030673085.1 Anaerolineales bacterium
AATTCTCGAGTAGCGCCTAGCCGGGCTTAAGAGAATATCAAAGATATGACTGCCATGGAATAATCCCAAATTCAAGATAAGGAGCGGTATATCTATTCGATTGGCCAGAATACACCTCAGCTTACTGAAGATATGAATGGCCGGGGCCGTAGGCATTGCAGGGCGATAGTCCTGAGCGAATATTTAAACAAAACCCGCATCCGCAGGGGCAAAATTCCTGCAAAGGGGGATGTCCCAAAAGGACATCCCTAAAGGAATTTTGAGGGCTTTGTCATTTGCTATATGGGCTTAAAGACCCATTTGAAGAACGGCGCTGCTTGACCTAGAATAATATTGGGGTTAAGAAAGGACCAGCATCTATCAGTAAGCTATAATGGCCAATGAGGATAACTGTGACATGGCAGATCGACCTTTCTTTAGCAGATAGGAAAGAGGATGTTGGTCAATTAATGTGAAAAAGGCAAAGTGTGGCAGTGGCTATTTAGTCGAAATATTAAATCTGGTCTTGCTTCAAGATCATAGGAATCGTAGTTGGGAAGGGATAAGGGTTGGTGACGAGAAGTATACTAGAACCGTGGAATAGCAGACCATCGGGCCCCAGGATGGCTATCCTGGTTCTTCTGATTGCCGCCGGCTTTATAGCGGCATGTGGCAATCGACAGGCCCAGCAACCTTCATACGGAACGGCGGAGCCGGGCGATGTAATAAAGCTGCCACCGGTATGGACGCCTACTTCCGTAATAAATCCAGAAGAGAGCCCGGTTGTAACTGATCTGGAACTCTGGGATGCCTGCCCGGGCGCGCCACTTTCTCAAATCCGGGCTGGAATCATTGCTATGGTGGCTTCGGATATAGATTTAACGGTTCAAGTACGCGACATTGCGGGCTGGCAAGGCAGCCAGGTCGTTGGAATGCTTCAACCCGGAGAAATGGTGCAGATTATTGAAGGACCTGTATGCTGGGATCAGCTCGTTTGGTGGCGAGTGCGCAGTGTCCTAAATGACACTTCGGGATGGACTGTTGAAGGGAATGAATTTAGTAATTGGCTAATCCCGGCGCCCTAGATAATATGTGAGCGATAACTATTTAACATTGAGCATATTCGCGGGATGAATCACTCATCCCGCGGCTGTATTAAGAGCTAATATCATTGCCTGCATTATTCTTAATGGCCAACTGCCCACATCCGGCTTGAATATCGATCCCTCGCCGAAGACGGATGGTGCATGAGATTCCGCGATCCTCTAGAATGCGGACGAAAGCCTCAATCCGGATTCGGCTGGCAGCTTTCTGGATGAATTTGGGGGTGGGATTAAGCGGAATCAGATTAACATGGCAGTTTAATCCATTGATGAGATCGGCGAGCGCATTGGCCTGGTCTCTTCCATCGTTAATGTCTTTCATCATTGCCCATTCAAAAATAATGCGCCGTCCAGTGATCTCAACGTACTTGCGGCACGCCGGGATAAGGACTTCCAATGGGTAACGACGGTTGATAGGAAGAAGTCTGGATCGCAGTTCATTGGTGGCTGCATGTAATGAAATAGCCAGGTTAACTTGCCGTTTCTCCTGAGTGAAACGTTCGATCTCGGGTACTAGCCCGACAGTAGATAGGGTTATACGTCGAGCACCGAAGCAGAACCCCTGATGATCATTGAGCCGATCTACAGCGGCTAGTGATGCGTCATAATTATGAAAGGGCTCGCCCATACCCATAAAAACGATGTTAGTGAGATGGTCCTGTTCCTCCGATAGCTTTCGAGCAAAATATAGGGCTTGCTCGACGATTTCCCCAGAAGAGAGATGACGTTTGAACCCCATTTGGCCTGTGGCGCAGAAGACGCATTCCATGGCACATCCCACCTGGGTCGAGATGCAGATTGTTCGTCGTCGCTCGTAACGCATCAAAACGGCTTCCACGGCATGTCCATCCGGCAATTCGAAGAGAACCTTTTCAGAGAGCCGATCTTGGGAATGGGCGATAGCCTTGGGTTTCAATGATTGAAATCTGTATGACGCCATCAGCCGCGAACGCAGAGACACAGGTAGGGATGTAATGGCTTCAAGAGAACTTGCAAGCTGACGATAAAGGCCATGCCAGATCTGGCCGGCGCGAAATGATGGCTCGCCCCAATCTTGGAGGAGAGAGCTAATTTGTTCCAGGGTAAGATCATAGATGAGCGGCTTTTGGTTCAAGACTCACTCCCAGACAAGGCTCGCAGGACATGGGGTAAATCATCGAAGACCAAATCAGGATGGCATTGGGAATGATCCAGCATCTCCCGGTTGGTGACGCCTGTGAGGACCAGTCCAGTTGCCATATTGCATCGTTGGGCGCCGAGGATATCGGTTTCCAGGCGGTCCCCAAGAACAAGAATCTCCTCGGCTCTGACCATTAATTGTTTTAATGCCTGCAGGAACATATACGATTCAGGCTTACCGATGTTAATTGGCGCGACGCCGGTGGTGGCCTGCAGAGCTGCCAAATTAGCTCCAGCTCCGGGGGCCAAGCCACACTCGAGCGGGAAAGACGTATCGGCGTTTGTGCTAATAAATACAGCACCAGCTTGGATGGCCAGAGCCGCCTCGGTCAGCTTTTTCCAGGTAAGTGCGCGGTCCATCCCTACGACGACAGCCTTGGCGTCGTTGGCGGTGTCGGTTAGCTGGAAGCCGGCATTTAAAATAGCCGCTCTAAGTCCGATCTCGCCCAATGAATATATGATTGTTTTCGCTGGAAAACGCTGCTGAAGATATATTGCTGTGGTCTGGGCCGAGGTCACGATCTCAGAAAGAGAGACGGCCACTGACATCTCTCTCATCCGCTCTTGTATTTTCTCGGGAAGGGCAGTTGAGTTATTTGTGGCTAGTACAAATGGCAACGATTGCTGGCGAAGAAAGCGAAAGATGTCGGCCACCCCTGGCAATGGATTCTGCCCGCGCCAGAGGACACCATCGAGATCAAATATCAGTGCTTTAATGCGGCTTATATCTGGCATAGAGACTCCACTGTCTAGAATGAGGATCGTTTGTTTGAAGCAATTCAACTATAGGTTATGATGCACATTATACCGGCTTAAGGCGGCTGAAGGATTTTTTGCGACGTTGAAAAAGAGATAGATTCTAGTCATTCATCTGGTTGGTTTATAAGCTAAATGATTGCACTGAAAAAAGTCCAAATGTGAGAAAGCAGCTGGATGTATAGTCCCCTTTTCCTACCGGTGGCTGCTTCTTTTTTCAGTGGACTCTTAAATTAGATTGCGAAATGATTGGTTGTGTCAAGTATTGTGTGTAATTTGAGATTCTCCATCACGGCATTAAGTCTAGAATTAACAATCAGGTCAGGCAATAGCCTCAGCCATGTCCAAGGCTAATTTGATTTCTTCCGGTTCTTCCTCCAGCACTTGCATGTTCAAATAACGATGGCCAGTTAACCACTCCTCAGATTGCTCCATCACCAGCGCGGTAGAAAGCCTGAGACAACTTGCCCGATTAGGAAATATACGCACCACGCGGCTTCGGTGCCGCAGTTCCTCGTGGAAGCGCTCCAACCCATTGCTGGTCCGCATCCGCTGGCGGTGCTCGGGAGGCAGAGCGAACACCATGAGGGAATCCTCGAGAGTCTCTTCCATCCACTCCACCAGATCGGGAAACCGGCCTTGCCAAATCTCCATCAGGCGCTCAGCCCGTTTCCAGGCTTGCTCCGAATCCGGAGCGTTGAATATATCCCTCAGTCCAGCGTGAACCTCCGCACGAGCCTTTCTGGGTACTTTGGCTGCAGCGTTGCGCTGATAATGGGCCTGGCAGCGCTGCCATGTCGTCCTGGGGAGGTACCGCCGCATAGCGGCCCGCAGCCCTAGGTGTTCATCGGATACAATGCAACGCACCGATCCTGCATCCAGACCGCGAGCCAGGAGATCTGAGAAGACTTCGCCCCAACTGACCTCTTCTTCCGCCGGAGCCACAGCTACGCCCAGGATCTCCCGATAACCGTCTTCGTCAATGCCCTTGACCAGCAGCACTCCTTCGCTTTCCACCCGACCGTCTTCGCGGATATATTCGTAATGGGCGTCCGCCACCAGATAGGGATAGGTCTTGTCCAACGACCTACAGCGCCATGTTGCCAGTTCTTCGTCTAGCATCTGCGCCATCCGGGAGACCTGGTCTTTGCTGAACTCAACCCCACACAGCTTCTCAGTAATGCGTTTCACTTTCCGGGTGGAAACCCCTTGCAAGTAACTCTCCTGTAGCGCCAGCACCAGGGCTTTCTCGCTGCGTTGGTAGCGTTCGAAGAGTTCGGTCGAAAACCGACCCTCCCGGTCGCGTGGCACCCGCAGCGTTACCTGCCCCACTCGAGTGAATAGCTCACGCTGACGATAACCGTTTCTATATCCCTGCCGTTCTTCGCTCCTCTCGTATGGTTCAGCTCCAATAAACTCATTGAACTCTATATTGAGCATTTCTTGCAGCAACCATCCCACAAGATCTCTCAGCCTGTCAGGCTTTTCCTCGTCCCCATCTAGGGGTTTCACTAGTTGCCTAAGCTTTTCCTTCAGGGTATCATCTGATTGAGACATCAGAACCTCCTTAGTTGAATTGCCTTCGATTTGAAGGAGTTCTCTGGTGTCTCAACTTTACTAGAGATACCTTATTTACACACTAAACACTACACTATCAAATGATTTTGCATCGGCGACATAAACCGCAAGAAGTTAAGAGCCAGAATACAGCCGAATAGATGTTGCCTGACGTTATATGAAGATCAATTTTCAAGCATACATTTGGAGGATGCTATGAAGGTTGACGCAAGTGGCAGAGAGCAGATCAGTATTTACTCGAGGCTCGGGAGGATAGTTGCCAAAATAGAATAAACAGAAGGGAAATTTTCTAGAGATGAAGAATGCTTGTGAGAATTCGGCCAAAATCAGGCAGACGACTGAAGAGGATGCAATTATGGGCATGAAGTGGAATGGATGGTTTGCAGGATTAAGGATTAGGCCGCGTCGGCCAATGGCTTCTTTTTATCCTTTTTGACTTTGTTGCCTTTTTCATTCAGCAAATGAGGCGCTTGCTTTTGATTGATGACGTCCTCATCTATGATGACTTGCTTGATTTCAGGACGAGATGGGATCTCATACATCACGTCGAGTAGAGTTTGCTCAATAATCGATCGCAGGCCGCGGGCGCCAATCTCGCGTTCGAGCGCAAGTGAGGCTGCAGCGTTAAGCGCCTCATCGGTAAAAACCAGTTTCACCTTATCGATCTCGAATAGCCGTTGATATTGTCTGACAAGAGCATTACGCGGTTCAACCAATATTGCACGCAGCGCATCAATGTCGAGGGGTTCTACAAAAGTGGTAACTGGAAGACGTCCAACCAGCTCAGGAATCATGCCATAACGCATCAAGTCGTCTGGGATGATCATCTTGAGAAGATCGCTGTCTTTTGGTCTGGATTCGGAATCTACCTCATGAGTGCCAGGGAAGCCCAATTTTCCTCGTATCCCGACCCGTTCGCCGATTATGTCAGTCAGCCCGACAAAGGTTCCGCCGCAGATGAAGAGGATATCTTGGGTATTAACCTGGATGAATTCCTGCTGCGGGTGCTTTCTTCCGCCTTGAGGAGGTACATTGACAATAGCGCCCTCAATGATTTTAAGAAGCGCCTGTTGGACCCCCTCGCCGGAAACATCGCGAGTAATGCTGGGATTATCACCGGATTTTCGTGCTGTTTTGTCGATTTCGTCAATATAGACAATCCCGCGTTCAGCGCGAGCAATGTTGAAATCAGCAGCCTGAAGAAGGCGAAGGAGGATATTTTCCACATCTTCGCCAACATAACCGGCTTCAGTCAGCGCAGTTGCATCAGCAATGCAGAAGGGTACATCAAGCGACTTGGCCAAGGTCTGGGCAAGGAGTGTCTTTCCGCAACCGGTAGGACCAATGATGAGGATGTTGCTTTTATCGAGTTCTACATCCGGATGTCCTCGATCGGTGATGCGTTTGTAATGGTTGTAGACTGCGACTGAGAGCACGCGCTTTGCTTGATCTTGGCTGACTACATATTCATCCAGATTTTGGTAGACTTCTTTTGGGGATTGTGAAGGACGGCCAGAGGATGTCAGAACCGCATAGTCGGGTTTGGGACCTTCGCCATCAAGGATATCGCGGCAAAGATCGACGCATTCATTGCATATGAAGACGCCTTCTGGACCGGCGATTAAGCGATCGATCTCGGATTCGTTCCGGCTACAGAATGAACACCGGCGTTGTTCCTTATCCTCTGGGTCTTTAGGCGGCATCTTCAGCTACTCTCTTCCGCGTTCTTTTTGTCATCGCTCGGATGTAGTACATGATCTATTAGCCCGTATTTCATGGCTGTATCGCCATTCATATAAAAATCGCGCTCGGTATCACGCTGGATAACCTCAAGTGGTTGCCCAGTATGCCTTTCCAATATAATATTGATTTCTTCCCTTAAACGCAAGATTTCTTTAGCCTGGATATCGATATCGCTGGCCTGGCCTTGGACACCTCCCAGCGGTTGATGCAGATGTATGGTTGCGTGAGGAAGCGCGTAGCGCAGGCCCTTAGTGCCGGCGGTTAGAAGGATTGTTCCGAAGGACGCTGTAACGCCAACCGCAACAGTTGAGATAGGAGCCCGGACTTGGCACATTGTGTCGTAGATTGCAAGGCCGGCGTAAATCTGGCCACCAGGCGAATTGATATACATCTGAATCTGGCGTTCAGGATCATCATTATCAAGATAAAGCAATTGGGCAATTATTAGGTTAGCTACTTGGTCTGAGATGGCTGATCCAAGGATCACAATACGTTCTTTAAGTAGAAGGGAATAGATATCATATGCGCGTTCACCCCGGCCTGTAGTTTCGATGACCATGGGGATCAGCATACGAGGATTTATAGTAGACATAATATTATATCAACTCCTTTGGCCGTTTTTGTATTAAAAGCAGATCTTAAACAGTTTTTTTGCCGCTTCAGTCCTCTGATGCGCTGCCTGAAATGACCGATTCTCCCAAGGGTATTTCTGCATCGTTTCCTTCTATAGTTTCATCAGTAAGCACCTGTTCGGTTTGTACGGTTTCGGCCGCTTCAACCACGGGCGTCTGTTCAATCTGCCCAGCTTCGGCCGTTTCAACTGTTTCCATTTGTTTCCCGGCCTTTTTCCCCGCATCTTTGGTTTCCGCCTCTTTCAGCTCGCCACGTGCAATTAAGATCAAACGCTGGATTGTCTTTTCGGTAAGTTTATCATTAGCAATGCGACGTCGTTGAATCGGGTGATTGAAAAGCTGCTGTATTTTCTCGGTTTGTTCCGGGAAACGCGAGAGAGTACTCTCGACCTCAGCGTCGACTTCATCTTCAGAGACTTGAAGTTCTTCAGCTTTGACTACTTCTCCGAGCATAAGGGATCGCTTCAATTGCTCGCGAGCGCGTGGTTCAATCTCGCTCTTTAGATCTTCCTGGCTCTTCTGCTCAATTTTAAGATAATCCGAGAGACTCAGTTTCTGCATCTTAAGCCGTTGATCGAGATCGCGTAGCATATCATTGATTTCTTCATCAAGCAGTACATGTGGATATTCAATTGTGGAACCTTCGACGGCTTTATCGACGACTTTAATTGCATATTCGGCCTTAGCGCTCTCTTCGGCTCGAGCCTGCAAATCTTGACGAGCTTTCTCTCGAAGGTCGGCAAGATCTTCGAAATCGCCGAGGTCTCGGGCGAGATCATCTGACCATTCAGGCAGAGAGTGTGATTTTACTTCGAGGCATTTAATGGTGAAGGAAGCTTTCCTTCCTCGCATATCTTCATTGGAATAGTCGTCTGGGAACGTGTAATCGAAAGATGTTTCTTGGTCGGCTTCGAGGCCAATCAAATGTTGCATCATGTCAGGCACTGGCCACTTGGTTGAATCCGCTACTAAAACAGGTATCCCTTTCTCGTCTATTAATACAGGCTCTTTTTCTTCGGGTTTGTCAATGAGTCGGCCGTTGATATCAAGGATAGCAACATCCGATTTTTCAACCGCGCGATCAACCAATTCAATAATAGCTTGGGATGAGCGCAATTCCTCGAGGAATTCTTCCAGGGATTCATCTTTGATTTCGGGATGGTCATATGGAAGACGCAGCTCGCGGTAATCCCCGAGGTCTACCTTCGGAGCAAGTGGAACAGTGAATCTCATAATCAAAGGATCACGACTGGTTTGCTCGTCGAGAGTGGCAATATCGAAGGGTTTCAAGTCGACTTCGTCAATGGCTTCCCGGTAAACCTCTTGAGCAAGTGTTTCAAGTGATTCTTCGAAGATGGTTTCCTCGCCCAGATGCTGCACAATGATTTTATATGGCGCTTTACCGGGACGGAAACCAGAGATTTTAGTTTGTTTCCCCAGCCGCTGTGCGGCAGAGCGCATGGCGGTTTGAACACGATCCTCGGGCACCTCAATTGTAAGCTGTACTTCGCAATTCCCTAGATTCTTTGTCTCAATATTCAAAACAGTTGTCCTTCCTGCCGGCGCGCCCGGATTACTAAGCGCTAGAATTAATTATCCGTTCGGATTGTAGTTATATAGGTTGAACTTACTAGAATACAGGTAGGGAAGGAGGGATTTGAACCCTCACGCCTTGCGGCACGTGATCCTAAGTCACGCCTGTCTGCCAATTCCAGCACTTCCCCTGGATGGTCATTATATCTGGCGCTATGAGCGCTGTAAAGTCAGCTAGGGCGCATTTTATTCGATTAGCCAGAATACCCCTCAGCTTGCTGAGGTCCCTAAGCTTGCTTAGGGGATGAATGGCCAGGGCCGTAGGCACTGCAGGGCGATAGTCCTGAGCGAATATTTAAACAAAACCCGCACCCGAAGGGGCA
>DAOVFE010000138.1 GCA_030673085.1 Anaerolineales bacterium
AGCAGACGATTTGCATTAGCTTCGGTGATCCATAATGTTGGCGCGTCTTGTCCTTGAGGGCGATTTGTTCCAAAAATGGACCAAGTGGGTTCACGCGATGATAATGTACAATTTTGCTGTAAGGCATTCGGGTCTTCAGCGACTACAAGAATACCTGCTCGAGGGACATCCTCCAACAAGCCGACCTCTCTCCCGGATAACACCATCAGAATTTCATCGCTGTAGTCCATTTCATCCAAAACCGGACTGTAAAGACCCCATGTTCCTGAATAAGTGACATTCCCCATAGCTAAAAAACGGACTGGTGCCAGGGCCGATCCCATATTTCGGTAGCGGTCAGGGAATTCAATATAATCTTGACGATAAATCGGCAACTTGGCTCCATCATCTATCGCCAGATATGGAACAGATTCCAGCCTTTCAAACGATCGCGACCTCTCCTGAAAATAGGTCATATCCTCGCCCGCAGCTTGTAAACCCAGCGCTTCGAACTGTTGTGCAATCCACTCAGCCGACGCATCCAATCCGGCCGTTCCAAGCGCCCTTCCCTCCAATTCGGGCTCTGTAAGAGCTTCAACGCTGGCAATTGCCCTCTGACCATCAAATCCCTTCGCCTGTTCAGAATAAATCGACATAACGCCAGTACTTCCCCGCACCCAACTGATGCCGATAAAAACAATCAGGCCTAAGGCAACCGTGTAACGGTTTACCAAACGATTGATCCTCACCCCCATATCTGTAACCAGTCGGCGGATGCCCTCACCGAAGAGGTTAAAACCCAGAATGGCGATGAAGAAAGCTAAAGCCGGGTAAAGGGCTGTCCACGGGTATGATCGGGCATAAAGACGAACATTACTCAATAACGCTCCCCATTCAGGAACATCGGAATAGTGGTATGGGGGAGCATCTATTACCAATTCGGCGAACGCCCCACCCCCGATGAAGATGCCGATAAATCCTAATTCCCCGAGAAGCATAAGCACCGCGCCCATCTCCAGTGCGGCCAGGGATATCAACACCGGGACCAGATTTGGCAACACATGATTGACGATAATGCCTGGAGTTCTTCGCCCCACTGCTGCTGCGCTCTCAATAAAAGCTTTGGGGCGTATGGCTATGACCTCCCCCCGTACATATTGCATCGCCTCACCCCAACCGACAAAGCACAATGCGATAACGAAGGGTGCGAATCCCTGCCTGATTCCAAGAGCTAGAATGAGAATCATGGCCAAGATCAAGGTAGGAAAAGCCGAGATCGTCTCGGCCAGCCCCATTAAGGAACGATCGATCCAGCTGCCGCTCCACCAACCAGTTATGGCGCCTAAGATAAAACCCACCGCAATGCGCGCCAGGACCACTACTGCAGCAAGGCGAAGCGTCTGCCACGCGCCGGCAAGAACCAGACTCATGATGTCGCGGCCCATAGCGTCAGTTCCCCAGGGATGCACCTCGCTAGGTCTAAACGGCGGCACGGTGTATTCGCCATTGACAACAGTCAGGCCCTGTGTCGTATAAGGACTATTAGGCGCCAAACGATCTCCGAACAAGCCAACGATGATTATGCCAACCGCCAGTATAGTCCCCAAAATCAATGGAACGTTGCTGAACATACTTCTCAGCCAAGCCCGACCACGGCTCGCCTGGCCTTCTGCAAGCACTTCTGTGGAAGCGTATCCTTCCATTTCTAATATCGCGTGGAAAGGATTTGGGGAAGGCGGATCTTTTCTCTGCTTCAACCAACGAGCAATCGGGTTATGGACAACCCAATCCCCAAGATCCGAAAGCAGCCATTTTATTTTCTTCAACAGCGGCTCTCGCTCCTCTCGGTTTAACTTACCATTCATCGTCCGCAGGCGTGGGTCAAGGACGAGGTAAAGGCTATCAATTATTAAATTGACCAGGATGAAGAGGATTCCCAAGCAAAGAAGCAAAATTACCGTCAAGCCATCATCTTGCTGCGAAATCGCCTTGAGTAAATAGAGGCCTACGCCTGGCCAGCCGAAAAAATACTCAACCACCGGGAGGCTGCATAAGCAAAAGCGCAGGGATAAGCCGATGGTGGTGATTATGGGTATCGCTGCATTTCGTAATACATGTCGACTCATCACCAGGTGAGGCTCCACTCCTTTGCTGTGAGCAGTCCGGACATAATCCTGTTCCAGCACGTCACTGATGGTGATAAAGGTTATGCGCGTGATCTGAGCCACGGGACGAGCCGCCAGCACTAGTGTGGGCAGGACGAGATGTATATCCCATCCGAATCCTCCGACCGGAAGAATTGTATGACCCAGCGTTCGGCTAAGAATTATTACACCAATTTGGAGAAGTAAGGCAGCAAAGAAACTGGGGATAGATACACCAATAATCGAGACGATCAGAGTGGCCATCGACCAATTTGTATAACGATGACGCGCCGCCCAGACACCCATAACCACTCCGACTATTGTAGACAAAAGCAGCGTGCCCCCCAGCAGGCCCAAGCTCTTGGCTAACATATCTGGGACCACCTCCGAGATAGGAAGTGGATTCAAGTTGCTGCTGGCTGATGGGGAAAGGCCAAAATCGCCGTGCACGATTCTTGCTAGCGAGTCGAGCGTCTTGATCAACGTAGGGCTCAAGGCGTTGTGAAAAGCTGCGCCTCGAGCCATATCTAATCCTAAATGACTTAGATAGGTGATAGCTATCAAGACCAGGATGCCAAACGCCAACCGCTTCAGAACGAAGGATGCAATGCCGGTAATTGTCTCCCATTGCAGGTATTGCTTAATTGCCCTTATCTCTCCCAATGAGGTTGAAGCATCATCGGCGGCCGACTTGAACTGTGTCATCAAATCTCCCAATAGATCTAAAAATTCCGTCTCATTCTACCACCCTGGATATTCCGTAAACAGGATGGCGAATGTCGCATAATCCCAATCAGTTTGGAAACAAAGTTTTAAGACTAAGCGGTTTATTTATACCTTTTCCACACTTATCCGTTCAATTGAAACTACTATCCAGCGAGAAAGGGAGTTCAATAGAAATATAAATTCATCCATAATGCTATCGAAGAACGAAGAACAATGAACCTCACACAAAAGGCAAGGGTATTATATAAGGGGCAAGTAGTTGTTAATGCACCGCTCTAACAGAGCCGCTCTCACATAAGCAAATATATTTCTCAACACCCAAAAATGCATCGATTAATAGAATCATCGTCGTCTATATATGAATAGATTAATATGACCAGGTACGAAGGAAATAGAGAGATGAGTCCATTGAAAAAAGCATCCACCAGTAGGGAAAGACCTTTCTCGCATTTGGGCTTTTTTCAGTGCATTCAGAGATGCATTAATAGAAATAGCAATTTCTGACCACCTCCTTACTCTGCCTAACGGTATAATAGCTGAGAAGTTCCACAGCCTTCGTTTCTTTGGAGTGCAATTGTATGGTTCGACACTCTCGTGTTCGATTTTTCCTTCTTATACTTGCCATCTTATCGACGGCTGCCCTTCTCGCATCCTGTTCCCCTGAACAGATTCGCAGCCCTAAACCTAACTCCGATTGGAGCCGAGGTCTAAGGGTTGGGTTAGCGAAAGGTCTTTCCGCACCCGACCTAATTATGGAACCCGCCGGAACAGCTCATATCACATGGACTGCCGAGACTCTGCAAAGCGAGGGCAGCCTTGGATACAGCCAAATTTCGCCATCCGGTGAACTGATCACTCAAGCCGTCATCACTACACCGGATAAACATCTTCGTGGTGGCTCTATCCGCATGGCAGGAGACGACCTAGAGTTATGTTGGAACAGTGATAAAGGTGTTCGCTGCTCCCCGCTTGATCCTGAGGCGCCGGATCAAATTCAACCCTATACCCTTATCCCGTCTCCACCCGACATCAGTTCCTATAACACAGCGGGTGATTATTATGTCTGGATCACAATCGAAGGCGATTTATACTTCGCTAAACAGGATTCGGCGCCCGTCAAATTATCCTCCACGGCCATTAACGCCAAAATCAACGCCGATCAAGGCGATGTGATTATCATTTGGTCGGAAGCCAAGACTGAGGGAGAGACCGTCATTCAGATAGCGATTTCCAACGACGATGGTTTGGGATCCCCAAAACAGATTGGACGCATTAGTGCGGGCGTCTCATCCGGAATGCGGCAGGCTGGCTTGGGTGCAGTCACTGTCGGCGATGAGGTTTGTGGCTTCTACGATAATGAGTTTACGCGGGGGTTAGAAGGAGGCACCGCTTTTACTGAATATTCTTGCTTGGATGCACAAACGTTAATGCCCGCCGCTAACGGGCGTCTTGGCCTCATTACAACCGACAAATTAGAATACATCCCTTATGATGGTCCTTTCGCCATCGATCGACTTGCCCTTCTCTCGATCCCCGTAAGCAATTTTACTTATCAACCATCCATGCCGGTGGCGAGAGAAGATAGCCTTTCAATTGCCGTTAGCACTCCCGGGAAAACTCGTTATAAAATCCGACAGCAAATCGCTCAGATAGTCTTTAAAGACAGGCAAATCCTGGGATACCAGCCGATAAGTGACACCACTGGAAGTTCACTTTACCCAACACTATCCTTGGATGAGAAAAATAACTTCTATGCTGTCTGGTTGGAGAGAACTACGGTAAACGCGGTCTACTTCGCCACAACCAATCCTCTTGCCCTAGACACTCTAGATCAGATGGACACAAGCGAGGCATTAGTAACTGCGCTTGGGATTATTGTTGAATCAGTAACCGGTCTCTTTATATTACCTTTCGCACTAGTGTGGGTTGGGGTTGGCTTTGTCGGTCTCGGCGCTGGAATATTAATAACACGTCTCGTGCATTTAAATCGTTGGAGTGATGATGTTGGCTTTATTTTTGGTGTGATCGCACTTTGGTACAGCAAATTACTCTTCATGCCACAATTGCTGACATATGTCCCCTTTTCTTCTTACATGCCCGGAATTTCGCCCACGTTCTCTACTATCTGGCGGTCCATAATTCTGATAATGATTCTGTTAGGCAGCTTATTCCTTTCTACCCGTCTTACACGACATTGGGATTTGCCTTCCGTAGTGACTCGTTTTGGATTATATGGCGTGATAGATATCACACTGACCGCCCTTTTCTATGGGGCCATTTTCCAGGGTGCTGCTTGAGTCATAATTCATTGAAAATATACATACTCAGATCCCATTGTCTCTAATGTGTGGCTGTCATTCCTATTCGTATTATGACCGCGTTCGCGTTTGTGTCATTCCGAGCTGTTTTTTGGCGAGGAATCCCTATGATCGCCAATAACCCTGCCCAGTGCCAGCGGGTACAACTGCCCCGCCTTCTGATGAGACTTTTCCAAAGATCATGTTTTTCAAATCGCTACGTTACAGGGATTCCTCTCTCCTTTCAGTCGCTCGGAATGACACGTTGGTGTTGGTGTCATTCCGGGCCGTTTTTAGGCGAGGAATCCCTATGATCTTCTATAGGATGGCCTCTCGCCGGCAGGCATAATTGCCCCGCCTCATGACGATACTTTTCCAAAGATCAGACTATTCCAAACCGATACGCTATAGGGATTCCTCTCTCCTTTCAGTCGCTCGGAATGACACGTTTTATTAACAAAAAAGCACCTGGCTTCATAAACATCGAAAGCCAGGCGCCCATAATCGATCGAATTATTTATTTATTTCTCAACCGTCTTCGGATCGAAAGCATCTCG
>DAOVFE010000259.1 GCA_030673085.1 Anaerolineales bacterium
ATCCATTTTGGATAAGAGTCTTTCGGCGCTGTCCGGTTTCGCTCTCGCTGCCTCATCCAGGATTTCCTTTTGCATATTCATAAGTATCCTAGTCAAATCCGTTGCCGGCATTATTCAGCACTGCAGTAACGCCTGTATCCCAGCGATGCCAGTTATCGAATTTGCTTTTCAAGATTTTATGACCTTCTCCGATCGGTTCTGATCCAATGGCTTCCATATCAGCATCGACCATAATCCGCGCTAATTCCTGCCATGTAACCTTAGGATCCCATCCTAGAATTTTTCTGGCTTTTGCGGAATCGCCCTGTAAATAATCCACCTCTGTTGGCCGGAAGTAGCGTGGGTCGATTTCGACAAACTCCTGCCAATCCATTCCGGCATATCCGAAAGCTTCGCTTACAAATTCCCGAATTGTGGGAGAAACTCCGGTGCTGAATACAAAATCTCCCGGTTCGTCTTGCTGAAGCATGCGCCACATCACTTCAACATACTCAGGCGCGTAGCCATAATCACGACGGGAATCTAGATTACCCAGATATACTTTATCCTGAATTCCTGCCTGAATGCGGGCGATGGCCCGTGTCACTTTACGGGTGAGAAATGTCGGACCGCGGCGTGGGCTCTCATGGTTAAAGAGAATCCCATTCGCCGCAAAAATATTATGCGCTTCTCGATAGTTGATCGTTATCCAGTAGGCATACAATTTGGCTATGGCATAAGGGCTGCGTGGGTGGAACGGAGTCTCTTCGCTCTGTGGAGGCGGGGAGCTTCCAAATAGCTCACTCGTGGACGCTTGGTAAAATCGCGCCTTTACGCCACTGCTTCGAATAGCTTCTAAAATCCTCGTCGTTCCTAGACCAGTTATGGAACCGGTATATTCCGGCATGCTGAAACTGACTTTGACATGCGACTGGGCGCCAAGATGATAGATTTCATCTGGGCAAACATTGTATATCAAGTAGGTGACCATCTCCGAATTGGAGAGATCTCCATAATGTAGGAAGAGGCGCGCATTAGGATCGTGCGGATCCTGGTAAATATGGTCAATTCGCTCCGTATTGAAAGTGCTTGCCTTGCGAATCATGCCATGGACTTCATAGCCCTTGCTCAGCAAGAATTCAGCCAGATAAGACCCATCCTGACCAGTTATGCCGGTGATTAAAGCCTTACGCATTAGTCTCTCCTGACATGCAATTACGTTAAATATCTTCAATATTCAAGTGTTGAATTATACCTTTTACTCATTTTCCGTCAAGCGGCGCTCACGACTTGAATGAATCTTATCCCAAACGACGCAGCCGGCTACATAAACGACGGTAAAAATTCCAATCGAGCCCAAAGTCTCCCACAGATTGATTCGCGGGATGTAGTGATAGCGGCCAGCATACCAAGTGATGAAGAGCAGAGTCGCAAATCCAATCACAATTGCTGTCCGCCGCAGCCAGGGGCTATGTTGGCGTCGAGCATTTACCCAAGCCCAACCCGCCAGAGCTGCTTGAGCAGTAATGAAAACAGTCCGATAACGCGGATTATCCCACAAATCACCGGCCGCTCGATAAGAAACCAGGATTGCAATTGCCCAAACCAAAAAGGACAGGTAGGCAGGCATGCTTCTAAAACCCGCCCGTTTAAGAGCGGCAAAAGGTGCATAAACCATTAACGGTAATAATATAAACCAGCCCAGTCCGCGCCATGCTACCAAAATATGCCAGATCGGCGCGCCGGTGACGATAAGCCCTGCCGGAAAGAAAGGCTGTACCAGGCCATAGATCGTTGCCATCGGCATATGCATCCACTCAGGCGATTCCTGAAAGAGCTTCTGCACCCAGCCCGAGCCTTTCTCGATGAGATGCAATTGATACTTCGCGTCATCCACAAGCCAATGATTTAGAAGCGCCATCCCGCTCCCGCCATCCCCAATATTGGACCAGGCTCGAATCGTCAAGCCAAGCGCCAATAATCCAAGAACGGCTATTACGCCCAGAACCCATGCAGTTCGCTTTTGGCCGGATTGCCCTTCCCAGATCCAGGCAAGCCCAAGAACGCCCAACAAGATCACCGCATAGGGAGGGGATATGAAGAGCATAATTGCCAGTCCGGCCAGAAATGCAGCCCCACCGGCTCGCATCTCACCCTTTCGAGTTAAGCCATATCCATAGAAGGACATAGCCAAGGCCGTCATCATAAACGGTTCACGCATCTGCGAAGCGCCCAAAAGCACAGCATCCGGATAGAGAGCGACGATCCAGGCCGCAATTATGGCAGCGCGAGAGCCAAATGTCAGATTCGTAAATGCCCAGGTGAAAAGCACTGATAATGAAGCAATTGCCGCCGATATAGTAACGATAAGCAATTGTCTATGGAGATCTGGACTGATAAAACGGTATACCGCCGCGCTAAGGAACATCATTCCGCCATATTGGTCGCTGCTGCCCTGGTCTGTCATAGCAGACCAAAGAGGTTGAGAAGATTCGGAGAGGGCCCAGGCATCCTTATCACGGTGATAGGCATCGTAAAAGACATAGCCTGCCCGTTGTGGTTCTTCATCATAACCATAGATCGGAAGTGCATAAGTCAGGCCAATTCCCAAGCAAAGCCGTAAAGCAAGTGCTATCCCCAGCACAGTTACAAGAGAGCGGGGCCCCTCAAAAGCTCCAACCCATTTCCATACCAGCACAATCAGCAATGCTCCCAGGCTGCAGAGAGCCAGATAGGATAGCCATGCCAATAGAAACGCCCCTTGCCTATCAAGAGCAGCCAATCCGCCACTAATTACGATAACGCCAACAACCCAAGGCCACCACGCGCTCAGCCTATTCATCAGCATGCAGCCTCCTCAATCCGTCGGGCGTTATGCAAATGATCCAGTATCAATACAACGACATAAATCACCAGCATTTGCAGGGGCATAAGAAAGCGCGGATTATCGCCATGATCCATAAAAGCTTGGATAATCGATATAAGCCACACAAAACCGCCGGTTGCCAATACATAGCGGTCAATGCCAAATTTCCTGCGCATGTTACGGCCAATAAGCGTTAACCCGCTTATGACCAGAAACAGCAGGTTGGCCAGCACTGATAGACCCCGCCCTAAGAATGCCAATCCACTCAGCACCGTACGCATAAGCCCAATTTTAACCGCTTCCGGCTTCCAGTATACCGGCGCTTTCCAGAAGTCGATCCATCCTTTGGCCACATTACGCAAATACAATTTAGGATGGGCTGCAATTAGCTTCATCGAGAGCCGTTGCAATTCACGCGATAGGCCATAAAAACTAAGCCCGGTCACCTCGCTCATCTCGGGAATCGCTTCCCAGATGGCATTAGCTTGAACGCCGCGTTCGGCTATTTGAGCATCGCGGTATTTAAGATAGGTATCTCTAATTAATGCATCCTCATCCGGAAGGTATTCAAAAAAAATGCCGGTATGCTG
>DAOVFE010000202.1 GCA_030673085.1 Anaerolineales bacterium
CTCCGGTACGTCAAATAGGACTAAGCATTGTGGCCGAATCTTCCCTGCCCTCCAAAAAGCTGTCACTGGTTGCACGCTCCTCGCTCCTGATTGCCTTCTTCTTTGGCATCGATAAACTGCTTGGGTTAATACGCCAAATAATTATTGGCCGCCAATTTGGCGTCAGCGCGGAGCTTGATATTTTTAATGCCGCTAATAACCTACCCGACTTACTCTTCGCCATGATCTCGGGTGGCGCCCTGTCGATCGCGTTTATTCCCATCCTCTCCGAATATCTAGATAAAGATGGGCGTAAAGCTACCTGGGCGCTTTTCAGCAGAATCGCAAATTGGGTCTTTCTGATCACCGCCGGGTTCGCCGTGATCATTGCCGTCTTTGCCAACCCCTTGGTAGGAGCAGAGATTGGCATTGCTCCGGGCTTCACTCCTGAAATGCAGGCTGTGGTTGCCGATCTGATGCGGCTGAATCTCATCGCAACTCTAATCTTCTCTATAAGCGGCTTGGTCATTGCCGGCCTGCAATCTAACCAGCACTTCCTTCTGCCGGCATTGGCACCGGTGGTATACGATGTTGGACAGATTTTCGGCGCCCTGATTCTGGCGCCAAGCGAGGGCTATCAGATTGCTGGTTTTCGCCTTCCGGCCGCCGGTCTTGGCGTATATGGCCTCGTGTATGGCGTCATCTTTGGCGCCGCGCTGCATCTGGCCGTTCAAATCCCGGGACTGATTCGCTACCAGTTTCATTGGTCCCCAAAACTTGACTTAAACCATCCCGGCATTCGCAAGGTGACTCGGCTTTTTGGCCCTCGCATTTTCACCATTGGCGCCTTTCAATTGATTTTTGTCATCCAGGACAATTTAGCCTCGCGCCTTGATAGTGGGTCTATTACCGCACTAGCTTATGGATGGTTGATTATGCAGGTTCCCGAGACTATCATTGGCACGGCGATCGGCACTGCTATCCTGCCTACCCTTTCCGAGCTTTACGCTCGTCGGGAAAAAGCCGGCTTCGAGACCAGCGTCGCTCGCGCCGTTCAAGTCCTCTTAGCGCTCACTCTGCCTACAGCAATCATACTGAGCGTTTCGTTGCGGCCTTTAATCCAGGCTGCGTTCCACTTTGATCCCCGCGGCACCGAGCTGGTCGTCTGGACAGCCCGAGCTTATTTGGTGGGCTTGGTTGGCCATTCGCTACTCGAAGTCGCCGCCCGCGCCTTTTATGCCCGGCAGAATGCCCGGCTTCCGTTGTTTGCCAGCGCCATTAGTCTTGGCGCTTTTGGAATTCTGAGTATTCTCCTCTTTCCGCTACTTGGCGCGTCCGGAATCGGCTTGAGCAATAGCTTGGCTTTTACTATAGAGGCCTTCTTCTTGTTGATCATACTATCTCGGCACTACCCAGACATCCTACAACAGGGCCGTCCATTAATCCGGATAGCGCTAGGAACAATTCTTGGCAGTCTGGTCGCAACTGCTGCTCTGCATATCCTGCCGCCCATCCCAATCTTGTGCGGCCCGGCATCCTTACTGGCCGGAGGCTTGATTGTCATACCATTTATCAGGCCCGAGCTTCGATTGCTGTTGAGGCTGTAAGCAGGTTGATTTCGCTTTGGAAAACTCACTCCATTAAACACTCGCAAAGTATACCTGGGCCTTATTGCAATTTCGGGCACAATCTACGAATCCCTTGCCGCAATCATTCCGACGTGCCTTCGATAGATAGCACAAAGGAGCATCTTTAGCGCTGCTCCTTTGATCAAAGATATATTAGAGTTGTCTGAAAAAAGCATCCGCCAGCAGGAGAAATGGGTTCATCCCGACTAAAGCTATTTATGCCTGGAATGGCTTAATCCTCTCCCGACGTCGACAAATCATAGTGCGGAATGTTGCCAGCGCTATCCCAAGGCCAATAAACTAGAATCGCCTTACCGACAATTTCGGAGATAGGGACCGTTCCCCAATTCTTCGAATCACTCGAATCGTTCCGGTTATCACCCAAGACAAAAACGCTGTCCGAATCTACCGTCCACTCACCCGTATACGTCGGCTTCTCGGCCAGAAAGGGTTCATCGATCAGATATCCATTTGCATAGGTCTGGCCGTCATGAACCTCGATGTGATCCATAGGAAGGCCGATTATTCGTTTAACATATCGCTTTTCAGGATTCAGGGGATAGTAGAAAACTATAATGTCGCCACGCTGAGGCTCGCTCCAACGATAAGCCAACCGGTTTACAATCATTAACTCGCCATCAAATAAGTTGGGCTGCATGCTGACATTCTCGACTCTCACTCGGGCTGTCATAAGGTTAATGATAGAGAATAGGATTGCTGCGATTAGGACTGTCTCTAGAAACTCGCCCAGCCTACGCAGTAATCGCTCTCCCTTCTTTTTAGGGATAACGGCATCAACGACTGCTTGAAAATCATTTGAATCGTCTTTTTCTGAAAGCATATTTTTCGGTCCTGAAGATTCTTTATTCATCATACCAGCTTTACCAAAAGGCATTATACTCCAGCGTCATTTACTTTTGCTCATATTTGTCCTGGCGGATATTAAAATACATATTTGGCCCTAAAAGAGTTCGGTATATAAGGAGTGTGGGCTTAGCCCACACTCCTTATATGCGCCCTTTATCTTGCCGCTGGCTGCTTTTTTCAGTGGACTCATATATATAAATTCAAGTTATAACCGCTTAAAGAATCGGGGGGCTTACGGCTTTCGCGGCCCCCAACCAAATATCATTGAAGAAACCCGCAGCAAGCGATAGCGCGCATTGGTAGCTATGGGGTTTTCTAGCTTTTTCCCACAAACTAATAACGCTTGGATAGACGCGTTAGGATGATTGTTCCTTCTCGTACGGCAGACCATCGGCAGCCGGCATCTGGCCGCGGCCGACTACGCCGGCGAGCACAACCATGGTGGCGATATATGGAGCCATCAACATAAATTGCGAGGGGATTTGTACACCCAAAATCGCCAGCTTGGTCGAGAGCGAGTCGGCAAAACCAAATAGCAGACCCGCGCCAAAGGATCCTAACGGCTGCCAGTTGCCAAAGATCATCGCTGCCAAGCTGATAAAACCGCGCCCGGCGGTCATCATCTCGTCGAACCTTCCAACCGACCCAAGGGTGAAATAGCCGCCGGCAAAACCGGCCATTGCTCCGCTCATCAAGACGGCTATATAGCGGGTTCTAAAGACGTTGATCCCCAGAGTATCGGCAGCCCGCGGATGCTCGCCTACCGACCGCATGCGCAGACCCCAACGGGTGCGAAATAGCGCTATCTGGAGAACAAAGATGAATAAGAACATTGCATAGACAAACAAATTCTGGTCGAACAGAATGGGGCCCAATACTGGGATCTTGATCAAGCCGGGGATATTCCAATGAGGAAAGATTCCTGGGTTGTTGAGCTGCTGGTACGTCTGCATGAATTTAGCTGAGATATAAGATGTAATACCGGCTGAAAAGATATTTATAACTGTACCGGAAATGATCTGATCGGTCATGTATTTAATCGAGAGTATGCCATGAATTAATCCCAGCAGTGCTCCGGCCAATATTGCGCTCAATAGACCGATAACCAGGCTGCCGCTTATACTCCCTACCAAAGCGCCAACCATCGCTCCGGCGAGCATCATCCCTTCAATCGCGATATTAACTACTCCAGCGCGCTCGCTCAGTACGCCTGAAAGGGCACCAAGTGTGAGCGGCACCGCTTTTACCAGACTGGATTTGATCAAGCCGGCTAAATTGAGCGACTTCCCGGCTGCAGCCCAAGTTAGAAAACCAAAGATAAAGAAGCCGACCACAACAGCCAGTACCGCATTAGTCCACTTTTCAAAGCCTCGGGCTATCTGTATGCCTCCGAAGACTGCACTCAATATAGCCAATACATTAAGCGTGGCCAGAGTTGGGACCTTCCAGTCTCCAATTAGCGCCGTAAGACCCCCGGGTGTCATTCCAAACACTGTTTGGACACCCGTTGATACCTGGCGAGCGAAAAAGAACCATATCACAAAACCGATAAACAGGAACAGTACCCCCATCACCCTCTGCCGAGTTGGTGAAACAATCTCAACTTCTCGCCGCAGCGCAGTAGTGGCCATTTTCTAATTACCTCCCCATCCACGCGTAACTACGGCTTCCTCCTCGGCGGGAGCCCGTAGGCGGCAGATTGTGCGAATAATTGCTGGTGCGGCGATAAAGGCTAAAATCATTGCCTGTAATATCGAGATAATATCAATCGGAATCCCAGCCGCAACTTGCATCCGTGTTGCGCCATTGCGAAGCGTTCCAAACAGCAAGGCCGCCAGCACTACGCCCACCGGATTATTCTTCCCCAGCAAAGCCAAAGCAATAG
>DAOVFE010000419.1 GCA_030673085.1 Anaerolineales bacterium
ACCCTCCTTTGAATATCTCAAGAGCTATCCTAAGCAGCACCCGACAACAACTTGGATTCAACTACTAAGTGCAGCTCTGGAGATTGGAATAGTATCCTGGATCGTATTAGTGATATAACCCTCTCTCTCGGACGTTATCTCCCCAGTCAAAGGTTTGTGGATTCGAACCCAGGATCCAGAGGTTATTGGTTCGAATCCTATACAAGCACCCTATCCCTTCTCATTTTCCGAGAATCTGTAAAACCTTAAAGAATTCGACACTACGGACCATTATCCCCAGGGTCCTTAGTCCAAATCCCAAATCGCACCCCCCAGACCGACCCCTTGAATAGAAAAAGCGCCCTCGCGGGCGCTTCATTCTAAGGTAGCGGGGCTAGGATTCGAACCTAGGACCTTCAGGTTATGAGCCTGACGAGCTGCCACTGCTCCACCCCGCAATGAAATAAATCGTTGCTTATAGAAGCAAAGAAAATTATAACAGCAGGCTTTAAGAGCGTCAAGCTATCAGCGTCCAAACAGCAGCGCTCGCCATACATCCCAAGCCTTAGGAGCCGGAATCGTCGGTGTGGCTATCGCCGATGATGCCGGGCTAGCCCCCGGAGCCGGCAATGGGATAATCAGGTGCTCACCCGGTCGAACCATCCTGGCATCACCATGTGCCCATTCAGCGACCATTGCATCGGAGACTGCTTGGGTTAACTGAACCTGTAAGGTCAGATTGCTTGCCTCCAGGCCGGCAACCTCCGTTTGAAGCACAACAAGATCATTCTCCAACTGCCTCGCATCCGACATACGCCGGTTTAAGTCGCCCAGAATCAGGATACCAAGCACGATGATTGCAAAGTACCATATATTCTTCAACGGTATTTTGGATCGATCTTTAGGCACCATCTCATCCGTCATCATACCCAAGAGAACTGCTTTCAGCAAGCCGCTTGATCGACAATGGTCGATAATTCGATATTATAATGAGCAATTTCTGTGCCATCCTTAACAAGTATTATGCTTGATGTGCCAATACTTCTGATAATTTCCTTTGCTCCCGCTCGAATAGCCTGAGTTTCTCATTCCAGTAACTGGAACCCAAGCCATAGCGCAACGCATATGCCCCTATTAGAAAAAAACAGCCCCGGATCGGGGCTATTGATGCCGAAGGTGGGATTTGAACCCACATGAGCAAAATGCTCACTGCGCCCTGAACGCAGCGCGTCTGCCAATTCCGCCACTTCGGCGTGCATCGTTATTCTAACCAAAGAACTAGCTTTGTCAACGGCTAAGGCACAAAACAGCCAAAATCAAGCTCGTCGGGACTATGGTAGCCCGAGAATGCGCATCTCTGACGGATATTCGACAACGAATCCAAAATGTATGCTTCGCTTCTCGCCTGGTGATAGGTTCAAATTCCAGATCAGGGTTTTTAATTGGGTTTCCTGGTCCGGCTCAGGATCGTATCTTTCGGGCCTGACTTTCACATCTTCATGTTTCGAGACTGGGATCTGATCTTGAATACAAATTTTCGCGCTCGCGTCCAGCAGGTTTTCAACCTTGATCTCGTAGCCAAAGCGCAGCCGTCGCTTATTTCCCACCGCCCGTTTATCCACCTCTCGCTTTATCAGCATCCTCTCAATTCGGAGACGCTCTTCTACGCCCAGATAAAGATCGAATTCGCCTTCCGGAACCACCAGATCTAGCGCTGTCGCGCCGATGAACTCATCTCCCACAAAGAGATTGGCCTTACCCGGAAGGAGTGTAAATGAGCTGAGATTATGCAAATGGGCTCTCCGATAGACGGCCTCAATCTGCTTTGGCGCCGCAATATAATCTATCGCGGGCTCCATATCAAAGTGAGCAATTGCCACTGTATGTGGGGTGCCATCGGTGGGAATATCCACATGCCCTGGAATCAGGTAATGTGCAGCCACTCCGCCGTTTTCCACATTCGCAGTTGC
>DAOVFE010000129.1 GCA_030673085.1 Anaerolineales bacterium
CCCCAACTCTCTGGCTTCTTGGCTGTTGATAGATGCTCCTTCATTATGCAGACTCATATGCATTGACCTGATTGCCGGCAAATCCATTGCTGGCTTCACACTCAACAGAGAGTGTCATATATTTTATCGTTTCAAATGGAAACTTGCATTCGATCGATTCAGGTTAAAAACTTTTAGTCATCTATATTTTTAAGCCAGAGAACCTGATAAGGAGCAAGATGGATATTTAGTTGCATGTCATCCGTGGAAAATATCTGTCCGCTTAGAATATCTCTAAAGATCTCCACCGCGGGAACGGGCAGCATGTCTAGAGCGACGCTGACATCATCGGCCCGATTGGAAACGTTGTGCAAGCATAACGCATAGCTGGAGCCGTCGGGCGAGATGCGTAGAAGCGCAAAGACCGCCTTATGGCAAAAAATCACTTGTTGCCCGCCATTGGGATGAAAGGCTGGAGTTGAAGCGCGGCTTTTCAGCAATTGTAGATATCCATGGAACACCTTATGACGAAGCGAATGCGGATCGGCCAGCTCAGATTCTAGTGTGGACCGCTGAAGTTTCTGTCGATTAATCGTGCGAGGACGGCCGCTTTGCCGTGGCCCTTCTTGCCAGTTGCGAGAGCCAAATAAGCTGTGAAAATAAATTCCGGGAACGCCCTGCAAAGCGAGCATAATAGCCTGCGAAGCTAGAAAACGGCGCGCTATTATTTCCACATCCTCGTTGGGATTGGCTGGATCATTCATGGCGTCGAGGTAGTTTATATTTAATTCATATGCGGTCCGCGAACCATCCGAGTTGGTTTTATAGGATATAGCCCCGCCCAGTTTCTGAGCGCGCCGAGCCATGTCCGCAATGTCAGCATCGGTTAAAATGCCCTTCGCCGGCGTCAGGCCAATTCCGTCATGCGAAGCAAGAAAATTCAGAAAAGCCAATTGCTGTGAGGGCGGGCGCAGCGCGTCTGCCCAGCGCGAAAGGATTTCAGCATTCTGCGTCTGAAAGGCGTGCAGTGTAAGTGGTGGAAGGCAAAAGTTGTAGACAATCTGCGCCTCGTCGCCGCTTCCAAAGTACGAAATGTTTTCCTTATGGGGGACATTCGTTTCAGTAACAATAACGACTCTCGGCGCAACCATTTCAAGGATTGAGCGAATAAGCTTCACTATCCGGTGCGCCTGAGGGAGGTGAATGCAGGCCGTTCCTGGCTCTTTCCAGATGAATGCAACCGCATCCAGGCGGATAAATTCGGCTCCATGTGCAACATAGAGTAATAAAGTTTCAAGAACTTTCAGCAGGACTTCAGGGTTGTGATAATTCAAATCTATCTGGTCGGAGCTGAAAGTGGTCCATACGGCTTTTTGGCCTGCCGTTCCTTGCACAGTGGTACACAGCGGCAAAGCCCGTGGCCGAAAGACTTGCGATAGATCCTCCGCGGGATCGATTTCGATAAAGTAATCCCGATATTTTTCCTCACCACGTAAGAAACCCTGAAACCATTCGCTCTTGGCCGAGATATGATTGATTACGGCATCGAACATCAATTTAAAGTCATGATGGATCGAGGCGATATCATCCCAGGTTCCCTGTTCGGGATCCACACTCTGGTAGTCAATTACCGAAAAGCCATCATCTGAGGAGTATGGAAAGAATGGCAGAATATGGATTGTGCTGACAATTCCTGCCAGTTGTGTATTCAAGAAATCCGCCAGCGATTGCAGGCAAGATCTTCTAGCGTCTTGAACCATATCGCCATAAGTAACCAAGATTGCGTCCCGTTCACTAAGGCTATTCCTCATAGAGGTAGCGGCTAGATTCGGATTCTCCCGCTGGAAGCGCCTAAGCATTTCCATGAGACGTCCGGTAAGCTCAGCAGCGCGCTGCCCTCCGTATAAAAAAGTTAGATGTTCATGCAACTGTCGTTCGCCAGATCCCATCAATAGCTTCCTAAATCTGCTCTAGTGCTCAAATACACCCTAATAATTGCTAGATTTTAGCATGCGTTTTTTACCCTTTTCGCTCTGCTGCACCAAGAACCAATGTCGCGAAACTCGATTCTTCTTTCCCGCCCCGCCCTTGTCCATCACAAGCAGTATTGGAGCATTGGCACTTATCATGACCAGCTATATCGCCAAGCGCCAAAAAAAACAGCGCATTCCCTCTCTTTTCACTGCCTGAGGGATGGAATCATATCATCCTGTGTTTTTCGATATTCATATCGCTCATAATAGTATGTGGCCAAATCTCCATCTCATTCTTTCATCTAACACTTCGGATAGGTCTTTAATAGGGCCTTTTCTAGCAGTCTGCTTAGCACCTGTCGGCCATGATACTGCTTGCCTATCTTAAAATTTTGCTCGAGCATTTCCTCGGTCCCTCTGCTGGTAAGGATTTCCTCCACAGCCTCTGCTGTCGCCATAATCTGACTTGAATTTATATATACGAGGTTTCCATCTCTAAGACCGGCGATTTTTTGACCCAAAGAAATGATTTGATATCCTTCGCCCTTAATGTCCGCTCTAAAAACCGGGTATTCAAAAACGACGATTGGTTTCTTAGCAAAGATAGCCTCAATGAATTGATTTCCCCAACCTTCCCAAACGCTCGGGTATGTGACTAAATCTGCATATACATATGCATCCCAGAGCGAGTAAATCTTGCTGCGATCTTTTGCCCACTTTCTTTCGGCGCCGATCTTATCGGAAATGAACTTGGCCTTGATTCCCTGTCGCTCGATCTCGTTCCGCAGTTCCTTTTCATAGTCTCCGGAAGCCGGCTCTGTATATCCCGCTAAGAGCAGCACCACATCCGCGTTCGGGAGGATTTTTTTGCGATTGTAGAGCATCTTCCCGACCAATCGTTCTTTATTATCTTGCAGCCGTTTAACGACATCGATGGCTAGCTCAACTGCCTTCCTCTCAACGATCCGAGTAGCCTGAAGAACGATCAGATCGTTCTCTCCGACGCCGATATCAGCAAGGAAGGTACGATTATATTCATCCTTCACCCACATCGGTTGATCGAAATCGAATGTATTGGGAATGATCAGGGAATCTAACCCGGTCTTTTGATATAGCAAATCCCTGCCGATGCTGCTTATCGTGACATGTCTGATCCTTGGCGACTTTGGTGGAACATATTGATCTAAATAATTCTGCACATACGGCACCGTTGGTGAGTATAAATCGCCGTAGGATTGATAGAAATCATGATCTACCGCGATACCCTGGATGTGGGTACTTTTCAATGCATCATAGAAAGATTTGGCTGCTGCAATGTGCCTGGCATGAGAAAAAATGTTGTGTAAAAAGAGATAATCAAACTTCTCCTTTTCATGAATTTCGAGAAAACATTCTTCAATCACTGCCGCGATGCGTTCGATTTCTTCTTTCAGAGCGGCTTCGCTTTCATAATCTCTATACTCAAGGAAAGCATTCTTCTTGATTTTATATACATCAGGTCGATCGAGCCCTAGCTCTGGGATGATATAATCCGCCCCAACCTGTTTTGGCCCGGATATGAGCTTTACGGCATAGCCCAGCATTTCCAAGGCACTCTTGTGTTTCTCTATCTCAAAAGAAACACCATCCGTTCCACCAATGCGATAATGGCAAATGCCAATCCGTTTATTCACACGACGTCATCTCAATCTTGTCTTGCGACGCTTAAAAAACCATCCTAGAACCGGCTTTTAGCCATACTTGAGGATCATATCTACAGCGTCCTCAAGCAGTTTCATGTATCCGTCATTGAAAAAATCCATCTGCAAATCATACACCATTGCATGGATTTTCCTGGCAATAGCTAATTTTTGCTTGAAATTTTCAACCGTTTTGACATCCGTCATTACACGGTAGGAGATATTATGGTCGGGGTATAGATGCATGAAAAACTCAGGGTAAGATTTGCCATAGGGGTACCCGGTTGCAAGCTCAAAATCGGTGAATAACGCCGGTCTTTCGCGAACCAGGATTTGACTGAAATCCATCCCATCCAGACGATAGACATCGGATACGCCCTCCAGCCAAATCCTGATCCCTAATTGTCCCGCCTGCCGGACCATCTTTGCATAGCCAAGTTGAATTGGCTGTTTGGGATCATATAAATTTCGCTGCTGTGTGAACTGATCCAATTGAACATAATCGAATCCCACAGCATGCAATCGCTGTATAGTCTGCATACAGGCATCAAACCAGATAGGATGATTGGGGTTCATCACATAATATGGATGTCCGCCGTAAGACTCTGCCACTGGGTATCCGGCTGCATCTCTTACAATCGCATCCTCACATTCGGCATGCTGCTGGATCCAATCATAGTCCGCAATCCTCGGGTTGAAATGATGACTGGTCAGCAGCCCCTTGCTCTTGATCTTATCTAGCACCCCGCGCAGCCCCTCTTCGCCGCCCAAGTCGTCATTAACCTTGAATTGCGGGAACATATTATCAAAGCCGGCCTGGTTGGCGCCGATTAAATGGATGATATGTCCAACTCCTAGCCTGGCCTCGAAATAATCTACCGGCTCCATCAGGTCATCAAAGCTTATAATTCCGCAGTTGCCCAATCGATTTTTAATCCCTATCTGAAGAAGGTAAATGGGTTTTCGCCGTTTTAATGTATTTACATTGGCATAGATATTAAAATATTGTTTGTAGGTATCGGCTGCTTCTTTCCAGCTCTTCTCAAAAGGAAGAAAAACCAGGCGGTTCTCTTTAGAGCTATAGCTAATTTCGAATAGACCCTGCTCGATCTTCCTAATGGTGATGCGAGCATACTCGAAAGTCGGCTCGCCGCCGATAAAAATCCCCCTCGATTTCGACGTGAAGATCACCATACACTTGGTTGAAGCGGATCCGGGATAGGTCAGGGCATAGCTGAAGTTGCGCGGTAGATCGTTGACCTCTTCAATCAATTCGCCTTCTCGCGCAGAGAGGATAATGCGAACTGCGGGGACTCTGAATCGCACATCGCGCTGACAAATCTCATCATAGGCGATTTCAAAACCGTCTACGACATCAAAGGGTTTAAATCTATCTAGCTGGCGTTTAATGTTCTTGAGATTATTCATAGGCATTGTAAATGGGCTAAACCGATATTTAGCAAGAAAGCTAGAGCATCAATCCTTCAACCTTGACCCTCTCACGTCCAGGCGTAAGGTAATTATTTCATAGGGCTTGTAAGGAAACCGAACGTGGCCATTCGCGACCTCCAATTTCCGGCGATCTTCTTCCAATATATTCACTCGCCAAGCAGAATGGATTTGCAATGATGATCGCATGGTTCCTATTCCGCGCTTCCTCTGGCTCTCATATAGGCGCACAATGAGGCCATCGCCGTCTTCTGCTTGCTTGACTGTTTCGATCACTAAATTGTGCTCATCCATGGATACTATGCTTCCCATGCAATGCTTTAATGGCTGACTCTCCTTCGGTAGGAACACTAGCAGGGGGTCATTCAAGCCATACGCCTCGGGCACGGTCTCTGCTTGCCAACCATCAGCGTGTGGGAGCAGACTGTAAATAAATTGGTGTTCACCAAGATCGGCTTCTGGGTCGGGGTATACAGGACTACGAAGAAGGCTGATGCGCATAATGTTATTATGAATATCGTGCCCATATTTGCAGTCATTAAGTAGACTGACGCCATATCCACCTTCGCTCAGATCCACCCATTTTTGGGCACAAGTCTCAAAGCGAGCCCAGTCCCAGCTGGTATTCCGATGCGTGGGGCGTTGAATGTTACCCCATTGAATTTCATACGTCGCCATCGGTGAAAGAACATTGACCGGGAAGGCAACCTTAAGCAATATATTGCGTTCGCGCCAAAGCACAGTAGTGTCAAAATCAATCCGGGCGCTGTTATGGATAAGAGAAATACGCTGGATCACTTCGCTTTT
>DAOVFE010000372.1 GCA_030673085.1 Anaerolineales bacterium
GCAAATGATTTCTCTTTTTCATCATCATCAGTTGCCTTTATTGCTAACCCCTATTAAGATGTTATATAGGAGGTCTTGTGAAGATTACTTATAATTCCCTTTTAAGCGAACGCTATCGAATTATTAGTCGTCTTGGCAGCGGAGGAATGGCGGATGTCTTTCGTGCACGTGATATAAATCTGCAGCGCGATGTTGCTATTAAGCTTTTGCATGAAGATTTAATTTACGACCCTTCCTTTCGCGCTCGCTTTCTCCAAGAAGCCCGTTCAGCGGCAAATCTTGCCCATCCCAGTATCGTCACGATTTTCGACTTTGGGGAAGACCATGGGCGCTATTTTATCGCCATGGAATTCATCGATGGCACTGATCTAAAGACTTTTATTCGCCGCCTTGGACGCCTTTCCATCCACCAGGCAATTGACTTCATGATTCAGATGTGTGCCGGCGTTGGCTATGCGCACCGCGCGGGATTAGTTCATTGTGACCTTAAGCCACAGAATGTGCTTGTAACCACTGATAATCGGGCGAAAATCACCGATTTTGGAATTTCCCGTGCTTTGGCCACTATCAACCCAAATGAAAATCACGACATTGTCTGGGGCAGTCCTCAATACTTTGCCCCAGAACAGGCATGCGGAGCTCCCCCTTCACCTGCAAGCGATGTCTATTCACTCGGTGTCATCCTGTTTGAGATGCTCAGCGGACAGCTTCCCTTTATCGCTTCAGATACCGCCCTGCTGGCCGAGATGCATCTACATGAGCCCCCTCCATCCCTAAGCAACCTTATTCCAGAAATACCGCCAACTCTTGAGCAGATCCTGCATAAGGTTCTATCGAAGGAACCATCAGCCCGGTATCGCACTGCTGATCAGTTTGGCCAGGTTCTAAAGACCTTCGTCAACATCGATACGCCAATGCCGATAACTCAAACGCCATCGATCATTAATTCAGCTAGCGGTATATCCGAAGCTTCTCTGGACATCTCTGAAAAAACCTCACTTGCCAGAGTAGACTGGCTTGCAGTTATATTGTCATTGCTGGCATTTCTTGCCGTTGGAGGTCTGATTCCTCTCTGGCTTTGGGCTTGCTTGTTATACCCCTCGTGCCCAATAAATGCCTGGTAAATATTAGGTTATAGCCGGGCTTCCTGGCCTGAGGTATAATCTAATCGAGCAGGTATCCCAATTGTCATGATATATCGATGGTATATACACTATGGATAAAAAGAAGAGAGACGTAAATTTTAATCCAACACGAGGCAGAAGCTCGCTTGTTCTGCTCATGCTGGTAATGATCGTAATTGTACTGATTATTCAATTCCGCGAAGCATTACCTCAGCCTGAACGGCTTTATCTCAATGAGCTTGCTGACAAGGTTAGATCAGGCGAAGTCGCACGAATTATTGTCGACGATAACGACCTCGAAATCATTCTACAAGATGGTAGCAACGCCTTTTCACGTAAAGAGCCAACTACCACGCTCGTTGAGCAGCTACTTAACTTAGGTGTCACACAGGCTGAGTTCTCTTCCGACAACGTCCAGCTTGAAATCAAGGAGCCCAGCGACTGGAACACCATTCTCAGCTTGATTACTTATATTCTCCCTGCCCTTTTAGTTGTAGGCCTGCTAGTCTTTATGATGCGACAAGCACAAGGATCCAATAGTCAGGCGCTTTCCTTCGGGAAAAGCCGGGCGCGCTTGATTACCGGCGATCATCCGACTGTCACTTTTAATGATGTTGCTGGAGTCGATGAACCTAAAGAAGAACTTCAGGAAGTAGTTGAATTCCTCAAGGAGCCTGAAAAATTCATGCGGCTTGGCGCTAGAATCCCCAAAGGCGTTCTTCTTATGGGGCCTCCCGGCACTGGAAAGACTCTTCTGGCCAAGGCAGTTTCCGGCGAAGCTGGCGTGCCGTTTTTCTCAATTTCCGGATCCGAGTTTGTAGAGATGTTTGTTGGCGTAGGCGCCAGCCGGGTGAGAGATCTATTTGCTCAAGCCAAACGCCATTCGCCGTGTATTGTGTTTGTAGATGAGATTGATGCCGTCGGGCGACAACGAGGAGCCGGGCTGGGCGGCAGCCATGATGAGCGAGAACAGACTTTGAACCAGATGCTCGTCGAGATGGATGGGTTTGATACGGATACCAATGTAATCATTATAGCCGCTACCAATCGTCCAGACATTCTCGATCCCGCGCTCCTTCGACCGGGCCGATTCGACCGGCGGGTCATCCTGGATCGGCCAGATGTACGAGGACGCGAAGCTATTCTCCAAATTCATGCTCGCGGCAAACCGCTGGATGCGGATGTAAAACTAGGCATTATCGCCAAGTCCACTCCGGGCTTCGTCGGCGCTGATCTCGAGAATCTG
>DAOVFE010000341.1 GCA_030673085.1 Anaerolineales bacterium
ATCATAAATTGCGGATTAAAAACATATGCCATGATCGGAGAACCATTTAGCCAGCTAATTCCCCACTACATCCATAATTGTGGAGGCCGCTTTACCAAGCCGGGGTGCAATCCCTTATTGCAAGTGGGTTTAGCTTTTTGCCGAAGTTGGTGATCGGGCTTTATGGGATTGGGATTGCTTCGGCTAGAACTTCGATTGTTTCAATGGTCGGACCCAGGCTATAGACAGTCACATCAAAACGGATAGCTTCCCCAGGCTGCAAGGGCTCAGCCGAATCCGTCTTGCGAAATCCAATAGCTTCGCCTTTTGCATCCAGGGCAACGACGAGAAGGGAAACATGAGCATTTTCCGATTGCCCGTTGTCAATCAAGCTGACTTTACCCTGCCAATGCCAGCTATCATGATTTTCCCCCGCCTTTGCCTCGATTTGGCTGATTTCCACACTCGGATACCGATCATCGATTTGACTGACGTGGAAAGCCGAGGCCAGGTTTGTCTTCGCTTTTAAAAACGCCGATTCCTCTGGAATCGAGAAAAAAGCCATAAGCGGCATCACTGCTTTCGATGGTAGCAAGTCTAAAGGCGCAAAGGCATCCTTCGACGCAATCGCCTGTCCTTCCTGGTCGTAAATCGTGATTAATATCGATAGTCCTTCCAGCGGTTCAGATGTATCATTTTTTGCCGTTGTTATACACCACAGCTTTCCGAAAACAGCCTCATAGCAGGACACAGGCGCAAGCGGGATTGGCCAAGGAGTAACAGTAGGGAGGATTATGCCTGCCTCTGGTCCCTCAGGACCGGGAATGATTAACTCATGCCCTACTGATAAGAATCGGGGATCGCTCCCGGGATTGGCCGTCAGCAGATCTTCAAGGCCTATCCCATATTGAGCCGCTATCCCGCTCATGGTTTCATTTGGCTTTACCACATGAACCCTTGGCGTTGGAGATGCCGCCGATGTAGCAAGCGGGGCTAGAGTAACTGGCGCCGGCGTTGATGTCGGAGTCTGAGTTGTAGAAACGTATGGAAGTAAGGTCTGTGTTGGCTGGCCGGGCATGCTTGAGCCTTGCGCGGCACAGCCGGACAGAACAATCGAAAAGGCAATCAAACGAATTATATTTCCCAGCAACGTATTGTTCAAGGCAGAGGTATTATACCAAAGGCGATCAGGCGTTGTGCGGATTCGCCCATCATGCTAGACTTGCTTTCGGAAGGCAGGAGTACTCTATGGAGCAACAACCGCAATCGATGTTTACTGAAGCGATTGCTGCCGCACGAGCCGGAGACTATGTGCGCGCCCGTGATTTGCTCACGCGCTTAATGCGAGTAGATCCCACCAATGCTGAATACTGGGTCTGGATGAGTGCCGTAGTTAAAAGCGAGCGCCAGCGCGTCTACTGTCTCCAATCTGCTCTCCAATTTGATCCAACCAATCGCGCCGCGCTACGCGGGTTATTAATTGTTGACGAGCGCAAGCCAGAAGCTGCAGAAATCAGTCATGCTACCCCAATCCCACGGCGGCGTGTTCAAAAGCGACGATCATCCGGTCTTTTTAAAGCCAAGAATCTTGCCCGCTTAGCTTTGATATCTATGGCCTTGTTTTTTTTCGCGGGCCTTATTTTCCTCTTTGGTTTATGGCGCGCACGACCGGCCGGAGTGGCGCCCGCTCTTCCGACTCTCGAACCGACAGAGCCCATCGTCACACCCAGTCCAGCGCCACCTACAAATACGCCACTTCCAGCCGCGACCAGGATTTTTCGAACCCCGATTCCGACTGATCTGGCGGAAACGCCCATTGCGTTTTTCGTCGAGATTAAACCTACACCGACTCAATGCCTTTACATCACGAGCGATTCTCATTATGAAGCTTTTAATAGCGCAATCTCGGCATTCGCTCAGGATGACTATGAAGCAGCTATAGAATTTATCAACCAAGTCATAGAGCTCGATCCCTCTATGGCGGATGCCTACTATATCAAAGGCGAAGCACTCCGTCTTGCCGGGCAGAGCCGTGATGCTATCGATGTATTTAATATTGCCCTCAAGTTAAATCCGGAGAATGCTTATTATTATCTTAGTCGTGCACGAGCCCAACTTCAATGGCGTCCGACAAGGCTGCCAGAAGATTTCGATAATGCAATTGAAATCGATCCCCTTCTAGCAGATGCCTACCTTGAGAAGGCTCAATATTATGCCAGCGAAAGAGTTTGGGGGGCAGCAGAAGATTGCTTACTGGCGGCAGTTGAAGCAGGTGTAACTGCTCCGCTGGTCTATATTCGATTGAGTGAAGCTCAGTACACGAATATGAAGTATGAGGACGCATTGGAAAATGCGATGGAAGGAAGCGCAAACGATCCTACGCTGCTGGATGGTTATCTGGCCTTGGGACGGGTATTGGTTATTATGGAACGGTATGAAGATGCTACTTACCCACTGCAAACCTATGTGGCTTATCGTGGTGATGATCACCGAGGGAGGGCGTCGTTAGGACGTGCCTGGCTTGAATTAGGGTACCTCGATGCAGCGCAAATAGAGCTGAATCAGGCGCTGATGATTAAAGATAACTATGCCCCTGCGTATCTGGCGCGCGGCTTGCTGCGAATTGAACAAGGCGACTATGCCGCCGGGCTG
>DAOVFE010000209.1 GCA_030673085.1 Anaerolineales bacterium
GATAGATCAAAAACCCTCTCACAGGGTCCAAACCTGCGGGAGGGTTTAACTCAAAGATGAGAAGAAGCGAGAAAAGCTCTTGGTGTAGGGCCTACACTGTTTTCATTTCTTTGTGTTGATATTGATGGGGGCGCAAAAAAATGGCGAGGGGGAGATTCGAACTCCCAACCAAGGGCTTATGAATCCCCTGCTCTGCCATTGAGCTACCTCGCCCTGACGGCCATACGGCCACCGGAAAGCGGTAAAATTATAATTTATCCATTATTTTCTGACAAGGATTGGTGTTTATTCGATTGGCCAGAATATAAATGGCCAGGGCCGTAGGCACTGCAGGGCGATAGTCCTTAGCGAATATTTAATCAAAACCCGCACCCGAAGGGGCAAAATTCGGCAAGGGGGGGATGTCCCTAAAGGACATCCCTCAAGGAATTATGAGGGTTTTGTCATTTACTTGTTAGCGCAAAGTAGTAATGTCCCCTTTAACCAAAGTTAAATTGTCCCCTTTTCTGCAAAGTAGAGATGTCGGCTTTGGACTGCATCGCGAAGTGGACACATTTATTGGCTTTGTCATCACTTTGATAATCGGGGTATACTACCAAAGATAGATAAAAGCAGTAATAAATATCTTGCGTTTTACAAAGCGTCTATCATTTGGAGATGGATTATGAAAAAAGGCAATATGGGAATCTATCGGTTTACGCAAGTAATGTTGATCATTGGCATCATCTTTGCGTTTTCTTACCAAGCCGTATTTGCAGAGGAAGTTGAACCAACTGCCATGGTCTACTTTACCGGCGTCGGATGCCCTCATTGTGCAGCGGTAGATACAGTTGTTTTAGATGATTGGCTCGAGAAATATCCTTGCCTGATTGTGGTTGAATATGAGATTTATCAAGAAAGGCAAAATGCAATTCTGCTGGATTATTATGACCAGAATTATCATTCTGGCATGGGGGTTCCTCTAGTCATTTTCAATCAATCGGCAAGCCTGATTGGCGATAGCCCGATTATAGATTCGTTCGATAAGATGTTTCAAAACAATCGCGGTAATCCATTGCCGCTATATGATGGTTCTCAGGCGGCCTTTGATGATCTAGATGTCAATTTGCTGCCAATGTATCCGAAGATCTGGCGAGATAATAAGATTGCAATTAAGATTAATGCGGATTCAAAAGACCCTGAAAATACTAACATCCTTATCAAGCAATTTTTAACGGCAGAAGATATCAACGATGTCTTTAATACCGAAATGGTTGAAGCAGTTGATCCGCAACCGGTCCAGTTATCAGGATCTCAAATCATATTTGAAAATGCGGCAGAGCTAGATAATTGGCTCATACAATGGGATGGCCCTACGGTCCAAATGGGCCAGGGGCAGGCTGCCAGCACATCGGGAACACAAAGCGGATCTACCTCACAAGGAGGGTTTGAGAGGACGGATATCTCGCTGACGAAGACGATCTCTCTGGCGGCGGTTGATGCGGTTAATCCCTGCGCCTTAGCCGTTCTTACTATGATGTTGATTGCAATTATTACTTACAATCCCAAAAAGAGAGAGAACATACTCTTATCCGGGCTGGCATTCGCCGCTTCAGTTTTTATTATGTATCTGTTTTATGGGCTGGTGATTATTAGGTTTTTCCAATTAGTACAAGCGATCACCAATGTACGCCTTGTTCTTTACAAGGTATTGGCCGTGGCTGCAATCATTTTGGGTATCTTGGAAATTAAAGATTTCATCAACTATAAAGCGGGAAGCTTTGGAACAGAAATGCCAATGTTCTTGAGGCCAAAAGTTCAAAAAATAATCTCTGGCATTACTTCACCAAACGGGGCGTTTGGAGTTGGTCTTTTTGTCACCGTATTTCTTTTGCCTTGTACCATTGGCCCGTACATCATATTGGGGGGAATGCTATCGATTGGAGAGATCTTGAAATCTGTTCCTTATCTCCTGATCTACAATCTGATATTTATCCTGCCTATGTTGTTAATTACCGGCCTGGTTTATCTTGGGATCGGTACAGTTGAAGATGTTTCGGAGTGGAAGGACAGAAACGTCAAGCACCTTCATCTGATTGCGGGCGTAATCATCTTGGGCTTAGGAATAGCCATGTTTTTTGGTTGGGTATAGGAATCTGTTAGTACTATCCTCCCGATAACACCCTCCCGCGGGTTTCAAACCCGCGGGAGGCTTAAACCTGATAGACGCGCAATATAGTATGCCCCTCTCCCTACTATCCTCCCTCGGGTTGCAAATCCGCAGGAGGTTTAAACCCGATGGATGTGCAATATAGTATGACCCTCTTTATGTTACCCTCCTTAGGGTTTCTAACCCGCGGGATGTTTAAACCCTAGACGTGCAATATTGTATGACTCTCTCTATGCTACCCTCGCTCGGGTTTGGAACCGGCGGGAGGTTTAAGGAGAAGGTTTGAAGACGGTTGTATGAATTGATGAAGGACGAGATTATAATTATTGGGAAATATACAAATGAAAATGCGATATGCTTAATAAATAAAGTGGGGCTGCGACATAGCTTTCTTTATGAATGAATGCTCCCCATGCCGGCCAGCCCTATTTCTTGGGTTGGTCAGACCAAGATCGATATACTCGTTCTTCCTAAAGGAGATATTTGTATGGAAATGCATACAGTTAAAATCGAAAAGCCGGAAGACGCCAATGTAATCCTCGGCCATTCGCATTTTATTAAAACTGTCGAAGATCTGCATGAGGTGCTGGTTAATGCTGTGCCCGGCATTGAATTTGGGCTGGCATTTTGTGAGTCTTCTGGCCCGGCGCTGGTGCGCGCCAGTGGAACCAAGGATGAGCTTATCGAGATAGCCAAGAAAAATGCGCTGGCCTTATCTGCAGGGCATGTCTTTATCATAATTCTTGGAAATGCATATCCGATTAACGTCTTAAACTCAATTAAAGCCGTTCCGGAAGTCTGTCGCATTTTCTGCGCTACGGCAAACCCGGTCGAAGTAGTGCTGGCAGAGACCGAGCTCGGGAGAGGCGTTCTGGGCGTGATCGATGGAGTGAAGACAAAGGGCATCGAGACCGAGAAAGATGTGGCTGAACGCATGGCGTTGCTTCGGCGATTCGGCTACAAACTCGGCGGCTCCTAATCGCCGCGCGCAATAAATAGATTAATGGTTGCACTGAAAAAACCCAAATGCGAGAAAGGAAGTTTTCTACTGTTGACCGCTTTTTTCAGCGGACTCAATAATGAATTCATTTGATCTATTTGCCGGAGCTAAATAATCATTAGGTCTAGAGCCGGCCAGCAAATGATTGCGCTTGGGGACAAGAAGCGTGCGCCGGATCGGGGGGTTTTTCGTTTGGATTGGCCAGGAGGTACTGATGAGTTTGCGTAATACGATTACCGATGTTCCTGGGATTAAGGTCGGGCAGGCCGCTGATGAGCAAGCTATTACCGGCTGCACGGTAGTGATTTGTGAAAATGGGGGAGTGGCTGGGGTTGACCAGCGGGGGGGAGCGCCGGGCACACGTGAAACTGATCTGATACGTCCAATGCACCTGGTGCAGCGAGTACATGCAGTGCTGCTGACCGGCGGTTCCGCCTTTGGTCTTGATGCCGCGACCGGTGTCATGCGCTTTCTGGAAGAACAGGGTGTAGGATTTAATGCCCAAGTTGCCAAAGTGCCCATCGTGCCGGCAGCGGTCCTTTTTGACCTGGCGCTGGGGCAGGCGGATGTACGCCCGAACGCGGAAATGGGATATGCCGCTTGTCAGAGTGCTTCCGAGGACCCTCCCGCCGAGGGCAATGCCGGAGCCGGAATGGGGGCCAGCGTTGGCAAGATTCTGGGAATGGGCGGCGCGATGAAGGCGGGAATCGGATCGGCCAGCGTTGAACTTGGCGGCGGGGTTGTTGTCGGCGCCATCGTAGCCGTAAACTCGCTTGGGGATGTGGTCGATCCTTTCACAAATACAATCATCGCCGGTGCAAGGCCAACCAAAATCGGGCCGATAAAAATTGGTGGAGAAGGCAAATTTGCTAACACTCTAGCCGTCATGAAATCCACGGCCGGAAAGACCGCCTTGAAATTTGCGATGAAGGGTAACACGGCGATCGGCGTCGTCGCTTCCAATTCTCGGCTGACTAAAGAAGGCGCCAATAAAGTGGCGCAAATGAGCCAGGATGGACTAGCAAGGGCGATTCGACCGGCGCATACTATGCTGGATGGCGATACTATCTTCGCCATTTCAACCGGCGAGAAGAAGGTAGATGTTAATATCATCGG